>JAWWOM010000442.1:0-9774 GCA_033851655.1 Frankiales bacterium | reverse complement strand
CGCGCGGCCAGCGCTCCCATCTCGCGCAGGGGCAAGGTGACCGTCGTCAGCGACGGGGTCAGCTTGTCCACCATGGGCAGGTCGTTGAAGCCGACCACCGACACGTCCCCCGGGCAGCGCTTGCCGGTGGCGGCCAGGACGGCGAGGGCGCCGAGTGCGATCAGGTCGTTGCCGGCCAGCAGTGCGGTGAACTCGACGTCGGACGCGAGCAGCCGCTCGGTCGCCTGGGCGCCGGCGCGCTCCGTGTAGGAGTCGCACGTACGGACCTGGGCCCGGGTGATCGGTAGCCCGTGCGTGCGCAGTGCATGACGGAAGGCGGAGGCCCGCTCCCGGCCGGTGGAGGTGTCCTGCGGGCCGGCCAGGTGCACGATCCGGCGATGGCCCAGCGACACCAGATGATCGACAGCGACGGCAATGCCGGTGCGCTCGTCGCCGCCGACGTAGGGCAGCCGATGGCTCGAGGTGTTCCGGTTGATGAGCACGGCCGGCACCCGGCCGTCGGCCAGCTCCTCGACCAGCTGGTCCTGCCAGCGGGCGGTGGCGATCAGGAAACCGTCGGTGCCGCGCGCGCGCAGCTGTTGGACCTGCTTGCGCTCGGTGCCGGCGTCGTTGTCGGTGTCCGTCAGCACCAACGTGAAGCCGGCCTGGCTCAGCACCTGCTCCGCCCCGCGGACCATCGGGGGGAACAGCGGGTTCGTGACGTCCGGCACGACCATGGCGACGAGGAACGATCGAGCAGTACGCAGCCCGCGGGCGACTGTGTTGGGGACATAGCCGAGCCGCTCAGCAGCGCGAACCACCCGGCGCACGGTGTCCGGGCTGACCAGGCCACCGGTGTCGGCACTGAGCGCACGACTGGCCGTCCCGGGGTGCACGCCCGCCGCTCTCGCCACATCGACCAGCTTGACCCGCTGCATCCAGCCACTCTAGGGCCTGTCGCCCAGCAATCGGTTGCGCCGCGCCCCGGCCCAGGGCGGCCGCCCGAAGGAGGTGTTCGCAACATGTCGGTAACAAACCTTGACACCTGGGCTGCATCGGGGCACGTTGACTGCAATCGTTTGTTTCAGCGCTAGTCCGCCTCTCTCAGGATCTCGAGAGGGTCGTCCACTGTCCGCCACCGTCCTCCCGGAGGAACCTGCCATGAGTGGCTGCAATCGTTTGCGGTACCGAAGCGGTGTGGCGCTGCTCGCGCTGACGGCTCTCAGCGCCACTGCTTGCTCGTCGAGCTCGTCCGGCGCCAGCGGGACGCCGACGACATCGGCGGGCGCCTCGACGGGTGCGGCGGGCTCCGGCGCGCCCGCCGCGACCGGCGCACCGGGGTCGTCAGGCGCGGCGGCGCCGACCGGCAAGCCACTCGTCATCGGTGCGTCCGTCTCGCTCACCGGCGACTTCGCCGACTCCGGCAAGGCCGTGCAGAACGGCTACCAGCTCTGGGCCAGCACCGTCAACGCCAAGGGCGGCCTGCTCGGGCGCAAGGTCGTCATGAAGATCGTGGACGACACCTCGAGCCCGACGCAGGTCGTGACCAACTACCAGAACCTGATCAACAAGGACAAGGTCGACCTGGTGTTCGGCCCGTTCTCCAGCCTGCTGACGGTGCCGGCCTCCGCCGTCGTCAAGCGGTACGGCTACGCGTTCCTCGAGTCGGCCGGCGGGGGGCCGCAGGTCTTCAAGGCCAAGCTGGACAACATGTTCTTCGTGCAGCCGGCGCCGGTCGTCAAGTCCGGTGACGTCTTCGCCGACTGGGTGCTCTCCCTGCCGGCGGCGGACCGGCCCAAGACGGCGGCCTACGCCGAGCTGGATGACCCGTTCTCCGCACCCATCGCCGAGAGCATCCGGGCCCGCTTCGAGGCCGCCGGCATCAAGACCGTCTACAAGCAGGTCTACCCGGCGGAGACGCAGGACTTCTCCGCCATCATGGCCAAGGTGGCGGCCGCCAAGCCGGACGTGCTGGTCAGCGGAACGCAGAGCGAGGACGCGTACGGGCAGGTCAAGAGCCTGGTCCAGCTGAAGTTCAGCCCCAAGTTCATGTTCATGTCCAACGGCGCCAACTCACCGCTGGAGTTCCCGACGAAGGTGGGCGCACAGAACACGACCGACATCATGTCGGCCGGCGACTGGTTCCCGGGATCGACGAACCCCGGCAGCGCGGAGTTCACCGCCAACTACATCAAGGCCCACGGCGGCACGGCTGACACGATCGACAACAGCACCGCCGAGGCCTACGCCAGCGGCCAGCTGCTCGAGGAGGTCGCTGCCAAGACCGGCAAGATCGACAACGCCACGATCATCTCCACCCTGCACAAGGGGACCTGGCCCACGCTGCTCGGCAACCTCAGCTGGGACGCCATCGGGCAGCCCCAGGGCAGCTTCAACCTGGTGCAGTGGCAGGGCGGCAAGCTGATCCCGGTGTTCCCGGCCAGCGTGGCAAAAGCGACGCCGGCCTATCCCAAGCCCAGCTGGGGCGGGTGACAGCCGATGCATGCACTCATCCAGGGTGTCATCCTCGGGGTGCTGACCGGAGGCGTCTATGCGCTGATGGCCTCCGGGCAGACCCTGATCTTCGGCATCATGAAGGTGGTCAACCTGGCCCAGGGGGCCATGGTGATCCTCGGCGCCTACCTCGCCTACCAGCTGTTCACCTCACTCGGACTCGACCCGTTCCTGGCGATCCCGATCACCACGATTGCCATGTTCTGCCTCGGCGTGGTGGTGCAGCTGGTGTTCCTGCGGCCGCTGCGCCGTGACGACAAGGCCGAGCTCAGCCTGCTGGTGACCTTTGCGGTGGCCCTGCTGATCGAGGGCAGCCTGAGCCTGACCTGGAAGACGACCTACCGCAGCATCAACACCAGCTATGCCAACTCGAGCTGGACCATCCTCGGCTACCAGGTGACCGAGGTCAGGTTCTGGGCCTTCGTCCTCTCGCTGGTCGCCCTGGGCCTGCTGTTCCTGCTGCTGAACCGGACCCGGTTCGGCCGCGCCGTACGGGCCACCGTGCAGAACCCGGACTCGGCCAGGCTGCTCGGCGTCGACTCGGACATGGTGTCGGCACTCGGCTTCGGGCTCGGTGCCGCGACGGCTGCTGCCGCCGGCTCGGTGTACGGCCTCCTCTACCCGTTCTTCCCCGGCAGCCACTACGACCTGATCTCCCGGCTGCTGTCCATCGTCGTGCTCGGTGGCCTGGGCAGTGTCGGCGGAGCGGTCATCGCCGGCGTCATCGTCTCGACCTCCTCGGCCGTGGTGGCCTCGACGGTCTCGCCGGCCTGGTCGGAGATGACGTTCTTCGTGATCCTCCTGCTGGTCCTGCTGATCCGGCCGCAGGGCCTGTTCGGCACCGTCGGCCGGGGTGCCCTGTGAACCGGGCCGGCCTCGCCCGAGGCGGTGTGTTCTTCGCCCTGCTGGTGGCCTTGCCGTTCACCGGGCTGGCGCACTGGCAGCTCAACCTGCTGATCTTCGTCCTGATGTTCGCGACGATGTCCAGTGGCTGGAACCTGGTCGGTGGCTTTGCCGGCTACCCGTCCCTCGGCCACGCCGCGTTCTTCGGCATCGGCGCGTACTCGATGGGCCTGATCTTCCAGGGCCACACCCTCGGCAGCGGTTACGAGCCGTTCTTCCTGCTGCCGGTCGTCGGCCTGATCGGTGCCCTGATCGGCTGGCCCATCGCCCTGATCTCGATGCGGACGCGGGCGGATGTCTTCGCCATCGTCACGATCACGTTCCTGTTCGTGGTCCAGACGCTGGCCTTCAACCTGCACAGCGTGACCGGCGGCTCCCAGGGGCTCGCCCTGCCGACGCCGCCGTTCGCGGAGGTGCACTTCGAATGGCCCTACTACTACACGCTGGTCATCCTGCTCGCTGTCGTCATGCTGATCACGTACGGCACCATCCGCAGCAAGCTCGGCCTGTCGCTGGTCGCGGTACGCGCTGACGAGGACAAGGCCCGCGGCATCGGCGTGCGCGTCAACGGG
The DNA here is from genome assembly GCA_033851655.1 of Frankiales bacterium. Lineage (GTDB taxonomy): Bacteria > Actinomycetota > Actinomycetes > JAWWOL01 > JAWWOL01 > JAWWOL01. The sequence continues at coordinate 5,806 of JAWWOM010000442.1, read as the reverse complement.
GTGAAGGTGCTGGCCTTTGCCGTGAGCGTCGGCATCACCGCGATGGTGGGCGGCGTCTGGGCCTACTACGAGACCTTCATCTATCCGCAGTTCGCCGTGGATCCGCTGATCACGATCGCCATCGTGCTGATGACGTTCCTCGGTGGCCGGGCCACGTTGTGGGGGCCGGTGCTCGGTGCGATCATCCTCGAGGGCGGCCAGCAGACGCTGGCGTACAACCTCGGCGGCAGCCAGTTCTACCTGGTGGCCTACGCGCTGATCTTCCTGGTCATCATGCTGCTGCTGCCGCGAGGCATTCTGCCGACGCTGCAGGACAAGTTGCGGATGAAGGGTCGCGCCCGCAGGGTCGACGCCACCGGTGGCACCGGGTCCGTCGCAACCGCCGTACGGCCTGGCGCCGTCGCCTCAACCCAGGGCAGTGGCGCATGAGCGACCTGCTGAGCGTCGACCACATCACCAAGGTCTTCGGCGGGGTACGCGCCGTCGACGACTGCTCGCTGTCGGTCGCCGAGGGCACGATCACCGCGCTGATCGGCCCGAACGGCTCCGGCAAGACCACGCTGTTCAACATGATCACCGGCTACCTGCCGGCCGACTCCGGCCGGGTTGCGTTTGCCGGCAGGGACGTCACCGGCAGCGACCCCGGACGGCTCTACCGCGCCGGCCTGTCCCGTACTTTCCAGCAGGCGCGGGTGTTCCCGCAGCTCAGCGTGCTGGAGAACCTGGTCATCGCCGCCGGCTACCGCTGGTCGCAGCTGTTCACCCGACGCGTCGCCGCATCGGACCGGGCCCGCGCCGACGACCTGCTCGAGGAGTTCCGGCTGGCACCCGTCGCCGACCTGCTGGCGGCCGAGCTGTCGTACGGGCAGCGCAAGCTGCTCGAGTTCGCGGCGGTGCTGATGAGCTCACCGAGGCTGGTACTGCTGGACGAACCGACGGCCGGCGTCAACCCGGTGATGATCGAGACGATGGAGCGGCACATCCGCAGCCGGCACCGGAGCGGCATCACGTTCCTCATCGTCGAGCACGACATGACGTTCGTGATGCGGCTGTGTGACCCGGTCATCGTGCTCGACAGTGGCCGCGAGATCTTCAGCGGCAAGCCGACCGACGTGCAAAGCAACCCATTGGTCCTCGACGCCTACCTGGGGGCCTGACCATGGCGACCATCCTGGAGCTGGACGGTGTCGTCGCCGGCTACGGCGCAGGCGACATCCTCAAGGGCGTCGACCTGACCGTGGAGGCCGGCACCATCACCTGCCTGATCGGGCCGAACGGCGCCGGCAAGTCCACCGTGCTCAAGACGGTCAGCGGTCTGCTGCGGCCCAAGCGCGGCACGGTGTCCTTTGCCGGCAACGAGATCAGCAAGCTCAGCACCAAGGCCCGGCTGCGACTCGGCATCGTGCACGTCACCCAGGAGCGCAGCCTGTTCCCGGCAATGACCGTCTGGGACAACCTGCTGATGGGCGGCTACCTGATCAAGGACGCCCAGCTGCTGCGGCACCGGCTCGAGCAGGCTGTCGCCGCGTTCCCGATCTGCAGCTCCCGTGAGCACGAGCACGCCGGGTCGTTGTCCGGTGGCGAGCAGAAGCAGGTCGAGCTGGCCCGCACGCTGATCCTCGACCCCACCCTGATCCTGCTGGACGAGCCGTCGATCGGGCTCGACCCCAAGTCCCGCCAGGTCGTCTTCGACAGCATCAGGGCCCTGTCGGCCTCCGGCCGCACGATCCTGCTGGTGGAGCAGAACGCCCGCTCCGGACTGGCGGCCTCGGACTTCGGAGCCGTGCTCGAGTCCGGCCGGGTCCGGCTGGTCTCGACCGGCGCCAGCCTGCTCCAGGACCCGGAGGTCGCCCGGCTCTACCTCGGTGCCGGTGCCGCCATCACGAGCCCCTCGCCCGACGTCCGTACCTGACCCGCACACCGAAAGAGGGAACAACGATGACCACCTTGGGCAGCCGGATCGGCTGGATCGGCACCGGCCGGATGGGCCACGCCATGGCGACGCTCCTGCTCAAGGAGGGGCAGGACGTCGCGGTGTGGAACCGTACCCGCAGCAAGGCCGAGGATCTCGGCGACATCGGGGCGACCGTCGTCGACTCCGTACGGAGCCTGGCGGACCGTGACGTGGTCTTCACCATGGTGGCTGCTGACGCCGACCTGCTCGCCGTCACCACCGGTCCGGACGGCATCCTCACCGCCGACCGGACACCTCGCTACCTCGTCGACTCCAGCACGGTCTCGGCCGCGACGTCCGCAGCCGTCAGGCAGGCAGCGGCGGAGAGGGGCACCATCTTCCTGGCCGCGCCGGTCAGTGGGAACGCCAAGGTGGTGAAGGCCGGCCGGCTGTCGATCGCCGTGTCAGGGCCGCGCGAAGGCTATGACGAGGTCGAGCCGCTGCTCGCCCTGATCAGCTACTCGGTCACCTATGTCGGGGAGGACGAGGTGGCCCGGCTGGTCAAGCTGGCCCACAACATCTTCCTCGGCGTCGTCATCCAGTCGTTGTCCGAGATCACCGTGCTGGCAGAGAAAGGCGGGGTCTCCCGGGCCGCCTTCCTCGACTTCATGAACGACAGCGTCCTGGGCTCGGTCTTCACCCGCTACAAGTCGCCGGCGCTGGTCAATCTCGACTACACGCCGACCTTCACCCCCGTACTGCTGCGCAAGGACTTCGACCTCGGGCTCGCCGCCGCCAGGGGGCTCGACGTCCCGATGCCGGTTGCCGCCCTGACGGCGCAGATCGTGCAGGCCACCGTGAGCAGCGGCCGGGTGGATGAGGACTTCGCGATCCTGCTCGACCAGCAGGCCGCCAACTCCGGGCTGGTGATGAAGCCGGAGGGTGTCGAGGTGGACGACGGCCTCGGGAACGGCAAGCCGCGATGAGCGGGTTCGCAGCCCCGATGCCGGCGCCAGGGCACATGGGGGTCGACTACGAGCAGCGCCTCGACTTCGACCGGCTGCGCAGCTATCGCTTGGCCAGGGCCAAGGCGTCGCTGGAGTCCAGTGAGTGCGGCGCGTTCCTGCTCTTCGACTTCTACAACATCCGCTACACCACCCAGACCTGGATCGGTGGTGCGCTCGGCGACAAGATGACCCGCTACGCGTTGCTGACCCGCTCGGGCGGTCCGACGCTCTGGGACTTCGGCTCGGCCGCGCGGCACCACCGGCTGCACTCGCCGTGGCTCGAGCAGGAGAACTCCCGGGCCGGCATGCTCGGCCTGCGTGGCGCCATCGCGCCGACCGCCGGACTGATGGAGTCGGCCGTACGGGAGATCAAGGGCATGCTCGAGGACGCGGGCGTCGCCGACCTGCCGGTCGGCGTGGACATCGTCGAGCCGCCGTTCCTGTTCGAGATGCAGCGACAAGGTCTGCGGGTGGTCGACGCCCAGCAGCTGATGCTGGACGCGCGGCAGATCAAGTCGAGCGACGAGATCATGTTGCTCACCCAGGCCGCGGCGATGGTGGACGGCGTCTACCAGGACATCGTCGAGGCGCTCAAGCCGGGCATTCGCGAGAACGACATCGTCGCGCTGGCGAACAAGCGGTTGTACGAGATGGGCTCCGAGCAGGTCGAGGCGATCAACGCCGTCTCCGGGGAGCGGTGCAACCCGCACCCGCACAACTTCTCGGACCGGCTGATCCGGCCGGGCGACCAGGCGTTCTTCGACATCATCCATGCCTACAACGGCTACCGCACCTGCTACTACAGGACTTTCAGCGTCGGCAGCGCCACGGCGAGCCAGCGTGACGCCTACACCAAGGCACGGCAGTGGATGGACGCCTCGATCGAGGCCATCAAGCCGGGAGTGGGTACGGACCAGGTGGCCGCGGTCTGGCCGGCCGCGACGGAGTTCGGCTTCGAGAACGAGATGGCGGCCTTCGGGCTGCAGTTCGGCCACGGCCTCGGACTGGGTCTGCACGAACGACCGATCATCTCCCGGCTGAACAGCATGAAGGAGCCGATCGAGCTGCAGGTCGGCATGGTCTTCGCGCTCGAGACCTACTGTCCCGCAAGCGATGGGTTCTCGGCCGCCCGGATCGAGGAGGAGGTCGTGGTGACAGCGGACGGGCCACGCATCCTGACCTTGTTCCCGGCGCAGGACCTTGTCGTGACCAACCCGTACTGAGCCCCGCTGACACCTGAGGACGGCACGCATGAGCGACCAGGACGAGCTGCACACCGACCTGTTCATCGGCGGGAAGTGGTTGCCCGCCCAGGGTGACGGGCGGTTCCCCGTACTCGACCCGGCGACCGGCGAGACCGTCGCCACGGTCGCCGACGGAGCTGTCGCCGACGGCATCGCAGCCGTCGACGCGGCCGACAGCGCGGCCTCCGGATGGGCCCTGACCCCGCCCCGGGAGCGTGCGGAGATCCTCCGCCGCGGCTTCGAGCTGATGACGGCCAGGTCGGAGGAGCTGGCCCGGCTGATCTCGCTGGAGAACGGCAAGGCACTCGTCGACGCGAGGGGCGAGGTCGCGTACGCCGCCGAGTTCTTCCGTTGGTACGCCGAGGAAGCGGTACGCGCCGCCGGCTCGGTGATGACCGCGCCCTCGGGTGCCAACCGGATCCTGGTGCTGCAGCAGCCGGTCGGCATCTGCGTGCTCGTGACGCCGTGGAACTTCCCTGCCGCCATGGCAACCCGCAAGATCGGGCCTGCGCTGGCTGCCGGTTGCACCGTGGTCCTCAAGCCGGCCAGCGACACCCCGCTGACCGCGCTGGCGATGGCCGCGATCCTGCACGAGGCCGGTGTCCCGGCCGGCGTCGTCAACGTCGTGCCCTCGCGCAGGTCGGGCGCGGTGGTCTCGGCCATGCTGCACGACCCGCGCGTACGCAAGCTGTCCTTCACCGGGTCGACGGAGGTCGGCCGGGTCCTGCTCGCCGAGGCCGCGGACAACGTCGTGAACACGTCGATGGAGCTCGGCGGCAACGCTCCGTTCCTGGTGTTCGCCGACGCCGACCTCGACGCAGCCATCGAGGGCGCGATGGTGGCCAAGATGCGCAACGCCGGCGAGGCCTGCACTGCTGCGAACCGGTTCTACGTGGAGTCCAGCATTGCCAAGGAGTTCAGCCGGCGCCTTGCTGCCCGCATGGGGGCGCTCAGGGTCGGGCCGGGGCTCGCTCCCGGCACCGAGGTCGGGCCGCTGGTCAACGAGGCTGCTGCCGTCAAGGTGGCAGAGCTCGTCGATGCGGCTGTCGCCGCGGGTGCCACCGCCCTTGTCGGTGGCACCCGTCCGGCACGCGAGGGCTACTACTTCGAACCCACGGTCCTGGTCGACGTCACCAGCGGCGACGCCATCCTGACCGAGGAGATCTTCGGCCCCGTGGCACCGGTCGTGACCTTCGAGTCGGAGGCGGAGGCGATCGCCTACGCCAACGCGACGGAGTACGGGCTGGTCGCGTACGTCTACACCCGCGACCTCGCTCGCGGGCTGCGGGTCAGCGAAGCGCTCGAGTCCGGCATGGTCGGCCTGAACCGCGGTCTGGTCAGCGACCCGGCAGCCCCGTTCGGCGGGGTCAAGCAGAGCGGGATCGGCCGCGAGGGCGGCCACGACGGCATGCTGGACTACCTCGAGTCGAAGTACATCGCGGTCTCCTGGTGACCTCGCGAGCCGGGCCCCCGCCGCGACCCCTCCGGGCCGCTAAGACCGACCTAGCCGCTGCGGCGCGGTTTTGCACGAGACTGCCTGGTACCTAAGGGTTCTCGGGTTATCCACAGCTGCGATCTCGACTGTTGCAGTGCAGCGAACTCTGATATTGTCGAACACATGTTCGAAGGTAGTGGCCGACTCCGTCCCGAGATCGCCTTCC
>JAWWOM010000425.1:0-5456 GCA_033851655.1 Frankiales bacterium | reverse complement strand
CCGTACGCCGTCCACGTTGGCGACGTGCATCGCGTCCACGCCGCCGTCGGGGATGAGCGTCGGGTAGCCGATGCCGAGGACCACGGCGTTGGCGTTGTTGACGTTCAGCGTCGAGCTGAGGTGGTAGACGCCCGGGGTGAAGAACAGGTTGCAGCCCTGGTCGAGCGCAGCCTGGATCGTCCCGGAGGTGTCGCCGGACTTCACCACGTAGAACTGGTTCATCGGCACCGAGGTTCCGGCGGTGTTCGGCCAGCTGGTGCCGCTGGCGTTGGTCCGCAGGGACGGCACGAACACGTGGTACTTGCCGTCCGACGTGACATAGAGGTACGGGATGTCACGTGCGACCGGCGTGGTGGCCAGTACGGTCTCGGGCGGGTTCGGGAACGACGCGGCCGGTGCACCGGTCACGCCGGCGAACACCATGTTCCAGACGCCGCCGGCCCAGCTGCCGAAGTTGCTGTTCTGCGAGTACCACTGCTGCTGCGACACCGAGGACACCTGGCCGGAGACCTTGCTGTCGGAGATGTAACCGCCGCTGGCGTAGCCGTTGCTCGCAGGCGCCAGCTGCAGACCACCGTGCACGTCGATGCGACGGAACGGAGCTGCCTGCGCCACCGCCCAGCGGTCGCTGCCGCTGCTGGGGTTGATGGACAGGTTGTCGGCCTCGCGCCAGAAGTTCTGGGTCGCGTTGCCGCCGTCAGAGCTGTTGAAGGCATCCACCGTGACGTTGCCGTTGATGACGACGTCGTCCGGGTTGAGGCCGAGGCCGGCGACCGAGGTGTAGAAGCCGACGTTGTCGTTCACCGCGTACGTCCCGGGCTTGTAGAGCTCGGCGACCCGGTTGTCGGAGAACTGCGCGGTGTTGGTGTCCTTCTGTGCGTTGAAGTCGGTGTCGAGCTGCGCCTGGATGGTCGCGGCGGACATCGACGGGTCGAAGATGTGCACGTTCGGGCCGAAGCTCGGCGTGTCCGACTGGCCGGTGCAGCCGGGAGGCGGCGGCGGCGTGGTGGAGACCGTGCCGGTGACCAGGACGCTCATCTCCCACAACGAGTAGCCGTAGGCCGTCGCGCGGGTCGTCCCGTACATCCGGACGTAGCGGCCGGTCCCCGAGATGTTGAGGGTCTGGACGCCTCCGGTGCCGCTGGTGGTGCTGTAGATGCTGGTCCACGTCGAGGCGTCAGGTGAGGTCTGGATCTGGAACGCCGTCGCGTACGCGGCCTCCCAGTTGAGGGTCACCTGGCAGATCGACTGCGACGCGCCGAGGTCGACGTAGATCCACTGCGGGTCGCTGAAGGCGCTCGACCAGCGGGTGCCGGTGTTGCCGTCGACGGCCGCCGAGGCCGGGTTGCCGGTGGCCTCGACCGAGGAGGCGACGGCGGGCTTGCCCTGCGCGGCGTTGGTCGTGCCGCAGCCGCCGCCGGTGGTGCCGAAGCTGCCGTAGACCTGGAACTCCCACAGCGAGTAGCCGTAGGCACTGCCGCGGACCGTGCCGTACATGCGGACATAGCGGCCGCTGCCGGTGAGGGCGAGGGTCTGGACCCCTCCGGCCCCGGTGGTCGTGCTGTAGATCGAGGTCCAGGTGGCGTTGTCGTTGGACGTCTGGATCTGGAACGACTTGCCGTACGCGGCCTCCCAGTTGAGGACGACCTGCGTGATGTTGGCCGTGGCGCCGAGGTCGACCTCGAGCCACTGCGGGTCGCTGAAGGCGCTCGACCAGCGGGTGCCGGTGTTGCCGTCGGTGCCGCTGGCAGCCGGCGTCCCGGCGTTCTCGACGGACGATGCCGTGGTGGTCTTGCCCTGCGAGATCAGCGGGTCAGCTGCCCTGGCCGTACGGCCGAAGGGCATCAGCACGACGGCCGCCAGCATCGCCAGGATCGCGACCAGGACGAACGGGCTGAACTGCCATCTGGATCGGTTGCGTTGAGCGGCTTCCATGAGCCTGCCTATCGAGGAGGGCACCTTGAGCGATGCCGTGGCTTACCCGTGTCCGGTGATGCCGGACCGAGGCGGTGACGCGACGGTCAACCGGTGCGTGCGTAACCGACGGCGGTCGACCGCGGTTGCCACTTCACGAGTTAATTCACGTTGTATAGCCGGGTCACGTATCCGAGTCAACGGGTGCGAATGACACGAATCGGTCACGGCCTGGGAGGGGAGGCCGCCCGAGATGCCCGATTCGACCCCGATCCTCCACGACTTGTACGATGCCGCGAAGTCATCGGCCTGCCTCGGCGGTCCGCGGGAACGCAAAAAAAGACGCCGCACCGGCCGATGGCCGATGCGGCGTCCTGTGACGCTGGGGGGTTCTAGGCGACGGTCAGCGGCGGGCGCAGTCCCAGCATGTCGAGCAGCTGGCCGGCGTCCGCCAGATCGATGGCATGTTCACAGACGAGGACAGCAGCCTTGCGCTGGGTGACGGCTGCGGCAACACCGCGAGCCTCGAGCACATCGGCCATGACGAGTCCTTGCTCCACCGGGTCTCCTTGCTGAGCGTGAGGGCGTACCAGAACACCGTGCAGAACTGCCGGTGTCCGCGGTCTGACCCGCGGGACACCTGGAGGTGAACGGCCCTAGGGCCGTTGTCCAGAGTGGGCGCTCTGGGCCGGAAACACAAGCGCCGATCCGGTAGTCCCCTACAACCAGTCCTTGCGGCGGAAGGCGGTGTATAAGGCCACCGACCCCCCGATGATCACCGCGGTGGACACCCAGAACCCCCACGCCTTGCCGAACCCGGGGTAGGGCACGTTCTGGCCGTAGAAGCCTGTCACGGCGGTGGGCACGGCGATGATCGCCGCCCAGCTGGTGACCTTCTTGGTGATCACGTTGAGCCGGTTGCCCTGGATGGTCAGCGAGGTCTCCCGGATCGTCGTGACCAGGTCGCGCAGGCTCTCGGTCCACTCGCTGGCCCGGAGCACGTGGTCATAGACGTCCTGGTAGTACGGGGCCAGCTCCTCCGTCACCAGCCCGACCTCGCGGCGCATCATCGTGTTGACCACCTCGCGCATCGGGGTTACCACCCGGCGCAGCAGGACCAGGCTCTTGCGCAGCTCGAAGCTGCGTCGCTGGACGTCCTCGTCGTGCTGCTTGCCGTCGAAGAGCAGGTCCTCCAGCCCCTCGATCTGCTCGTCCATCGACTCGACGGCCTGGAAGTGCCCGTCGACGACGAAGTCGATCAATCCGTAGACCAGGGCACCGACGCCGTACTTGGTCAGGTCGCAGGTCTCGTCCCAGCGCTTCATCAGGCCCTCGATGTCGAAGCCCTCCGACTGCCGTACGGTGACCAGCGCCGACTTGGTGATGAACGCGGTGATCTCGTCGGTCGTCAGCTCTCCGCTCTGCACGTCGAGGTCGACCTCGTAGATGCTGAGGAAGTCGTGGGTGCTGTAGCGGTCGAGCTTGGGCCGGTTGCGGCCGGTCGTCGCGTCCTCGACGGCGAGAGCGTGCAGGGACAGCTCCTCGGCGACCAGGGCGAGGTCCTTGGTGTCCGGGGCGCACAGGTCGACCCAGACGACGGCATCGGGGTCCTCGAGGTGCTCGGAGACGTCGGCGACCGGGAAGTCCTGGTCGGTCAGAACGCCGTTGCGGTAGCACCGCGTCTTGGGGGCCATCGTCGCCATGTTCTCCGTCTCGACGGTCGCGGGCGGCAGCTGCCGTCACTACACGTTAGAGCGCAGGTCCTCGTGCAGGCCACCGGTGGCGCGGCAGCTGCCGGCGGCCCTTACCCGGCGCGCACCCGGTCAGCGGGCCGTGCAGGTCAGCGTCGGTTCTGGGACCGGTGCCTTGCCGCTGCCCTTGATCGTGAAGGTCGTGTACGCGCCTGGCGGGCCGGCACCGTTGAGCAGGTCGTTCGTCGCGGTGACGGTCTTGCCGGACTGGGACACGTTCGCGTTGGTGAACGAGGTGATCTGCTGCTCGCCGCTGGCGAAGCTCCAGGTGACCGTCCAGCCGTTGGTGACGGTCGTCGTACCGGAGTTCCGGACCGTGATGGTGGCCTGCAGCTTGTCCGGCTTGCCGGTGCTGGCATAGCTGGCGGTGCACTGGGCGGCGGCCGGGGCCACCACCGCTGGCGGCGTGGTCGTGGTCGCCGGAGCCGTGGGTGGTGTCGTGGCCGGTGCAGGGGTGGTCGGGTGGGCGGGGGCCGGAGTGGTCGTCGGCGCCACCTTGGTGCGCGTCGGCGACGGGGTCGTGGTCGGCGCTGTCGCGGTGTGGGTCGGCGCCGGGGTCGTCTGCTTGGGTACGGGAGTCGTCGTCGGCGCTGCCGTCGTGGTCACCGGCCGGACGGTGGTGGTGACGGCAGGGACCGTCGTCCGGACCGGCAGCGCCGTGCTGGTCGCCGGCTGGTCGGGGCGGGCGTGGGGCTTGGGCAAGGATCTGGTGGTTGTGGTCGTGGGATTCGGCGTGTGCTGGGGGTCGGCCGGCGCCGGGGCCGCACTCCTCGGCGGGACGGGCACCGAACCGGCGGTGGAGGTGGTCGGCGCCGGGACCCGGGTCGGTGCTGCGGCGGGAACGGCGGCGTGGGCGGCGGACTCCAGCCGCGGTGACGGTGCCGGGGTCGGCGTGCTGCCGAAGATCGAGCTCGGCGCAACCGCGGCGACCACGACCGCAGTGGCCCCGATGGCTGACGTGCCGACGTGGCTGACCGCCGTTCGCAACGCGCCGAGCGAGCCCTGGCCCACCATCGGCAGCCCGGCCAACCACGCGGTCGGCCCCATCGCCCACTGCAGCCGGCGGTGCGGCACCGCGAGCAGGGCCCGTACGACGACCGGGTCGAAGTGGGTTCCGGCGCACGCGACCAGCTCGGCGAGGGCGGCTTCGCGCTTCATCGGCCTGCTGTACGAGCGCACAGCGGTCATCGCCTCGAAGGAGTCGGCGACGGTGACGATGCGGGAGCCCTCGCTGATGGCCAGGCCGGCCAGGCCGCCCGGGTAGCCGGAGCCGTCGAACTTCTCGTGGTGCTCGGCGATCACCCGGTCCATGGGCCGCAACCAGGTCAGCAGCGGGGCTGCGATCTCGGAACCCTGGATCGGGTGCTGCTTGAGCAGGTCCCACTCGGCGGCCGAGGGCTGCCCGGCCTTGTTCAGCAGCGTGCTCGGGACCCGCAGCTTGCCGATGTCGTGCAGCAGCGCAGCCCAGCGCAGCCGCTCGCGCTCAGCGGCCGGCAGGTTCATCTTCTCGGCGATCAGGTCGGTGTAGGCCCGCACCCGCTCGGCGTGACCGCGGGTGAACCGGTCGTGCGCCGAGAGCGCTGTGAGCAGGCGCAGGATCCGCTCGGCGGCGTCCTGCGTGGTCTCGTCGGGCGGGGCGGTCGCCAGCCGGGTCAGCTCGGCGCTGCTCCCGTTGCGCTGGGACAGGCCGAGCCGGGAGGGCGCGCTGTCGGGGAAGGTCAGCGACATCTCGAGCAGTGCGGCGAGGGGCAGGGTCCGGTCCATCGCCTTGCCGGTCGCCCAGGACGCGGC
>JAWWOM010000411.1:0-4619 GCA_033851655.1 Frankiales bacterium | reverse complement strand
GGGCCACCTGGGAGACCGCGTACATGTAGTTCTGCACGTTGACCGTGGCCTTGACCGGGTCGACCACGCGGAAGTAGACGACCGCGTCGACCCGTACGGAGATGTTGTCGTGGGTGATGCCCTCCTGCGCCGGCACCCCCATCGCGATGATCTGCATGTTGACCTTGACCACGCGGTCCAGGATCGGGTTGACCAGGTTGAGTCCCGGCCCCAGCGGCTCACGCACCTTGCCGAGCCGGAACACCACGCCGCGCTCGTACTGCTGGATGACCCGCATCCCGCGCGCGACATAGGTGACCAGGGAGATCGCGACCAGGACCCCGAGGATGCTCAGCAAGGCTTCCATGCCTCCAGTCAAGCACCGCCCGGGCCAGCGCACACCTGTGTCGGCAAGTAGCCTCGCAAGCGTGACAGGTGACTTTGCCCGGGTGCGGTTGCACGTCGTGACCGGCAAGGGCGGAACGGGCAAGACCACGGTCGCCGCGGCGCTCGCCCTGGCCCTCGCCCGCGAGGGGCGCAACGTCCTGCTCACCGAGGTCGAGGGGAGGCAGGGCATCTCCCAGGTCTTCGACATCCCGCCGCTGCCGTACGAGGAGCGCCGGGTGGCGAGGGTCAGCGGTGGCGGAGAGGTCCACGCGCTGGCGATCGACCCCGAGGCTGCGCTGATCGAGTACCTCCAGATCTTCTACAACCTCGGCCGGGCCGGCTCGGCCATGCGCAAGCTCGGGGCAATCGACTTCGCCACGACGATCGCGCCCGGCATGCGGGACGTGCTGCTCACCGGCAAGGTCAAGGAGGCGGTCTCCCGGCGGATCGACGGCCACCTGGTCTACGACGCCGTGGTCATGGACGCGCCGCCGACCGGCCGGATCACCAAGTTCCTCAACGTCACCGAGGAGGTGCAGGGCCTGGCCAGGGTGGGCCCGATCCACCACCAGGCGCAGAGCGTGATGCGGTTGCTGCGCTCCGAGGAGACCGCCGTGCACCTGGTGACGCTGCTGGAGGAGATGCCGGTCCAGGAGACAGTCGACGGGGCCGCGGAGCTGGAGGCCGCGGGGCTGCCGGTCGGCGGCATCGTGGTCAACCTGGTCCGCGATCCGCTGCTCGGGCCGGCCGACCTCGCCGCCGCGCTCGAGGGCAGCCTGGACGCCGCGGAGCTGGCGGCGTCACTCAAGAGCGCCGGCCTCGAGCTGCCGTCGGCGGACGTCGACGCGTTGGTACGGGAGACGGCCGACCACGCCCAGCGGGTCGCGCTCGAGGATGCCCAGCGCGACGAGCTGGCCGGCGCCGAGCGGTCCATGCGGGCCATGTACGAGCTGCCCCAGATCAACGCCGCCCTTGACCTGACCCACCTGCACCGGCTCGCCGACCTGCTCGCCGACCAGGGCATGGCGTGACCAGCGTCCCCTTCGAACGCCGGCGCCAGCCACGGCCGTTCGACGTCGACCGGCTGCTCACCAGCGCCGAGATCATCGTCTGCTGCGGCTCCGGTGGTGTCGGCAAGACGACCACCGCCGCGGCGATGGCGCTGAGGGCGGCGGAGCTGGGCCGCCGTACCGTCGTCCTCACCATCGACCCGGCTCGGCGACTGGCCCAGTCCATGGGCCTCACCGAGCTGGACAACACGCCGCGCAAGGTCGCCGGTGTGGACGAGTCGGCCGGCGGCGAGCTGCACGCGATGATGCTCGACATGAAGCGGACGTTCGACGAGATCGTCCTCGCCCACGCCGAGGGCGAGAAGGCCGAACAGATCCTGGCGAACCCGTTCTACGTCGCGATGTCGTCGAGCTTCTCCGGCACCCAGGAGTACATGGCCATGGAGAAGCTGGGCCAGCTCAAGGCGACCGACACCTGGGACCTGATCATCGTGGACACCCCGCCGACCCGCTCGGCGCTGGACTTCCTCGACGCGCCGCGCCGGATGGCGACCTTCCTGGACGGCCGGCTGCTCCGGGTGCTGGTCGCGCCGGCCAAAGCCGGCAGCCGGGCCTACGTACGCGTCCTCGCCGCCGGCATGAGCGTGTTCACCGGCGTTCTCGCCAAGGTCCTCGGCGCCCAGCTGCTGCGCGACCTGGGCACGTTCGTCGCCGCGCTGGAGACCATGTTCGGCGGCTTCCGTGAACGGGCGGAGCGGACGTACAACCTGCTCCAGCAGCCCGGTACGGCGTTCGTCGTCGTCGCGGCGCCGGAACGGGACGCGCTCCGCGAGGCAGCATATTTCGCCGACCGGCTGGCGGCCGAGGCGATGCCGCTGGCCGGCCTGGTGCTGAACCGGGTCCACGGCACGCACGCCCCGATGCTCAGCCAGGAGCGTTCGATCGCTGCGGCTGAGCTGTTGGAGCACAGTGAGGACCCGGCCGACCGTACGGCCGCCGGCGTGCTCCGGCTGCATGCCCAGCGGGTCGCCCTCGCCGATCGCGAGCGCCGGCTGCGGGACTGGTTCATGGCCTCGCACCGGTCGGTGCCGATGGTCTCGGCCAAGGCGCTCGCTGGCGACGTCCACGATCTCGACGGCCTGCGTGCGGTCGGCCACGACCTCGGTGGGCTCGGGTGAGGTTGACCTTCGTCGCGTCCCCGGCGCCGGCCGCCCAGGCCGCGCTGGCCGAGCTCACCGGTCGGCACCGGTCCCTCCCGCTGGACCAGGCCGACATCGTCGTGGCCCTCGGCGGCGACGGCGCGCTGATCGACGCCCTGCACGCCGTGCTCAGCCTGCCCGCCGGCCACACGCCGCCGGCGGTGTACGGGATGAACCGGGGCACCACCGGCTTCCTGATGAACGACTACTCCGCCGACGCGCTGATCGGGCGCCTCGAGGGTGCCGTACCCAGCACCTTGCACCCGCTCCTGATGGACGCGCTCGACCTGGACGGCACGCCGCTTCCGTCGCTGCTGGCCTGCAACGAGGTCGCCCTGCGCCGGGTCGGCGAGCAGTCGGCGCGGCTGCAGGTGAGCGTCGACGGCGAGGTCCGGCTCGAGGAGCTCCGCGGGGACGGGGCGATGGTGGCGACGCCGGCAGGCTCGACCGCCTACAACCTGTCGGCGCGCGGGCCGATCCTGCCACTGGACGCCGGTCTGCTCGCCCTCACCCCGATCTGCCCGATGACGCCGCGGCGCTGGGGCGGGGCACTGCTGCGCAGGGACGCCGTGGTGCGGTTCGTGGTGCTCGAGCCGGACAAGCGCCCGGTGGTGGCGACGGCCGACCAGCGCAGGCTGGTCCAGGTCAGCGTGGTCGACATCCGCGAAGCCCGGGATCGTCCCATGACGGTGCTGTTCGACCCGGACCGCTCATTGGACGAGCGGCTGGTCCGCGAGCAGTTCGCGCACTGACCCGCCGGCGGCGGTCAGCCGGTTCGGACGACCTGCGGATAGGCGAGGTCGGCCGGGCTCTCGACGACGGCCCGGCGCTCGTGGTCGGCCCTTGCCGCCTCGAGCAGCCGGCGCCACGAGCTCACGTTGGGCCGGCGCCGGAGCAGCGCCCGGCGCTCACGCTCGGTCATCCCGCCCCAGACCCCGAACTCGACCTTGTTGTCCAGGGAGTCGGCCAGGCACTCGGTGCGGACGGGACAGCCCTGGCAGACCGCCTTAGCCCGGTTCTGCGCCGCACCCTGGACGAACAACTCGTCCGGGTCGCTGTTCTGGCAAGCCCCCGAGATCGTCCAGTCCCGGCTCCACGTCGCAACAGCTGTGATGGTCCGCATCTGGCTCGCCTCTCGGTCGACCTGCCCCGTCGGGACCCCCCGCGGGTCCCTTCCCAGTTCGGGCTCAATGTAACTGTCCCGATCCTCTTGCTTACCGTACGAAGCGGACGATCCGGTCGACAGCCCCCATAGGGTCCATCTTTGGCATAGTCCGTACGGGCTACCACAGTGGTTATCGGTCCTGCTCCACCTGCTCTGAACCGCCAGTCGGTACGGGACACCGGGGGCGGCGGAACGTACCCTGGCCAGACGGCCGGACGAAATCGCCCGCAACCGCGCTTGCCCGGTCAACCCACGCGAATGACTCGAGGACCCGCCCCGTCATGCCGAGGCAGAACACCGTGAGCTCACCGCTGCGCCACCTGGACTTCCTGCGTCCGCTGGTGCTGATGGTCGCCGTGTCGGTCATGGCCGGCCTGGTGATCGCCGCCATCGCGATGCCGGTCGTGGCCGGGCTGGGGGTCGTGGTCAAGACCGGTGCGACCGACTGGGCGAGCCTGCCGACCAGCCTCAAGCAGTCGCCGCTGCCGACGCCGAGCCGCATCCTCGCCTCCGACAACTCCCTGCTCGGCGAGTTCTACTTCCAGAACCGCATCCCGGTCACCTTCGACAAGATCCCGACGGTCACCAAGCAGGCGCTGCTGGCGATCGAGGACGCGCGGTTCTACTACCACCACGGCGTCGACTTCCAGGGCAGCCTGCGGGCGCTGGTCTCCAACCTGCACGGCGACAGCCTGCAGGGCGGCTCGACGCTGACCCAGCAGTACGTCAAGAACATGCTGCTCTACGACGCCGCCGACACGGCCCAGGCCAAGAAGGCCAACGAGACCACCCTCGAGCGCAAGATCCGTGAGGCGCGCTACGCGCTCACGCTGGACAAGACGATGTCCAAGGACGACATCCTCACCGGCTACATGAACA
>JAWWOM010000391.1:0-3415 GCA_033851655.1 Frankiales bacterium | reverse complement strand
GGGCTCAGGCGGCGCCGATGAAGCCGACGGTGTCGAGCAGCCGCTGGGAGAAGCCCCACTCGTTGTCGTACCACCCGACGACCTTGACCGTGTTGCCGGTGACCGACGTCAGGCCGGCGTCGAAGATGCACGAGGCCGGGTTGGTGACGATGTCGCTGGAGACGATCGGGTCCTCGGTGTAGTCGAGGATGTCGCGAAGTGGGCCCTCTGCAGCAGCGCGGAACGCCGCGTTCACCTCGGCGACCGTCGTGGGCCGGCTCACGGTCACCGTCAGGTCGGTCGCGGAGCCGGTGATGACCGGGACCCGCATCGCGTAGCCGCCCAGCAGCCCGTCGAGCTCGGGCAGCACCCGGCCGATCGCCTTGGCGGCGCCGCTGCTGGTCGGGACGATGTTGTTGCTCGCCGCGCGTGCCCGGCGCAGGTCCTTGTGCGGCCCGTCCTGCAGGTTCTGGTCCTGGGTGAAGGCGTGGATCGTCGTCATCAGCCCGCTCTCGATGCCGATCGTCTCGTGCAGCACCTTGGCCAGCGGGGCCAGGCAGTTGGTGGTGCACGACGCCGTGGAGACGACGTGGTGGCGGTCGGGATCGTAGAGGTGATGGTTGATCCCGTACGCGATGGTCAGGTCGTCACCGTCGGCCGGGGCGGAGACCACGACCTTGCGGGCGCCCGCGTCGAGGTGCCTGCGCGCCGCCGCCGCCTTGGTGAAGGCGCCCGTGGACTCGATGACCACGTCGACGCCCAGCTCGGCCCACGGCAGGTCGACCGGGTCGCGCTCCGCGAACGCCTTGATCTTGTGGCCGCCGATCAGCAGGCCGTCGTCGGTCACCTCGACCCGCTCGGGGAGGCGGCCCAGGACGGTGTCGTAGCGCAGCAGGTGGGCCAGGGTCGCAGGCTCGGCGAGGTCGTTGACAGCCACGAACTCGAGGTCGTCCTCGCGGAGCAGCGAACCGCGAAGGATGCTGCGGCCGATGCGTCCGAAGCCGTTGATGGCGACGCGTGTGGTCATGGTCTCTCCTCGGTCGACGCTGACGTGAGCGCTATGACTAACCGGCTAAACTGGTGTTGCCGGTTAGGTGGCTTGAGCCCAGCATCCCTTCGCCGTGCTAACCTGTCAAACCAGTTGAGCCAGTTAGGGGACCGCGTTGTGACCGACGACGAGCTGCTGCTCGCGTTGCTCAACAGCACGCCGGTCGAGCAGGGCCTCCCCACCGACGTCCTGGCCGAGGTCACCACCGGCTGCGCCTGGCTCGCCGACCGGGGCGGCATCGGGTCGCTGATCGAGCTGCGGGTGACCCGCACCGCCCGCGACCTGCTGCAGGCGATCGTGCGGGGCGAGGCGCAGGTGGCCGACGTGGGACTGCTCCTGCGCGGGGTCCGGCAGGAGCCGGTGGCTACCGCCGACGGCCTGACCTGGGAGGTGCTGGCCCCGGAGTACCGGCTGCTCGCCGTGCGGGCTGCGCTCGCCTGGGCAGCGCTGCACGAGACCAGCCCCGGACGGCTGCGCCCGTGTGCCAACAAGGAGTGCCGACTGTTCTTGCTCGACCGCAGCAAGGCCAACACCGGCCGGTGGTGCTCGATGGCCCGGTGTGGCAACCGGCTCAAGGCCCGCCGCCACTACAGCCGGTCGCAGGAGCTCGTGGCGAGCGACCGATAGGTCAGCCGAGGTGGCCGCTCGGGAAGTCCGACGACCTGTTCACGTCCGTGGCCACTCAGTCGAGACAGAACTCGTTGCCTTCGATGTCCTGCATCACGAGGCACGACTCGTTGACACCATCGGCAAGCAGTAGTTGTACGCGTACCGCGCCGAGTGCGACCAGTCGTGCGCATTCGGCCTCGAGTACGGCCAGGCGCTCTGCACCCGCAAGCCCGGTGCCGAGCCGCACGTCAAGGTGCACCCGATTCTTGACGACCTTGCCCTCGGGAACGCGCTGGAAGAACAGTCGCGGGCCCACACCTGAGGGATCGATGCAGGCGAACGCTGAACCTTGACGCTCAGCCGGCAGCGCGCGATCGAAATCGTCCCAAGTCGTAAACCCCGCCGGTGGTGGCGGTACGACGTATCCCAACACCTCGCACCAGAAGCGAGCGATGCGCTCAGGTTCTGCGCAGTCGAAGGTGACTTGGATCTGCTTGACCGACGCCATCGGTCCACCATAGACGCGCGGGACCCAGCCCTCGCCGGGGGTCGCGGTCTCGCCTGACCTGGGTTGGTTGGTGACCCGCAGGCGGCGTACACCGAGCGTCTTCGCCGGCTTGGTCGCGACGTGGAGGTCAACCCGACCTACGATCCTTCGGGAGGTCAGTTGTCCCGCTACGTCGAGACCATCACCGCTGCGTTCACGTTCGCCTTGCTGTGACTGCGCGCTACGTCCTGACCGGGAGCACCCGGGCCGGCGGCCTCCAGCCGCGTCCCGAGGGCTGGCGCTCGAGCAGGCCCCCCTATGGCAGACCACGGCCAGGCTGGAGGACCCGCTGGGGACGCTGCCGCACCATCCGATGGTGCTGCATCGCGGCGGTTTCCCCGACGGCAGCTGACCCGGCCGGGTTCAGCTCCAATGCCGGGCCTTGCGCCACCGCGGCGCCCAGACACCGCGGTAGAGCACCTTGACCGGCGGCGGCAGCAGCCCCAGCACGTCCCGGCGGGTGGACGGCGGCGCCTCGTCGAGCAGCCACGGCAGGAACTCAGCTGCCCCGCGAATCCCTTGCGTGGACCGAATGTGGCCGGCGAAGTCGGCCCAGCCCTTGCGGCCCAGATAGGTCTCGACCAGGGGCAGCGCTGCTGACTCCTCGTGCGCCATGTGGGCGGTGAGCCCCGTGGCCAGCACCGAGCCGGCCTGGCCGACGGCATCGCCGTCCCCGGTCGCGAGCGCCCCGTCGATGCGCGCGAGGTACGGGTCGAGGACGCTGTGCTCGCGTTCCATGTCGTCGAGGACGGCGACCTCGGAGGGGTGCAGCACTGCGGCACGCAGGGCCGGCCAGAGCGCCGCGTCCTCCGACTGGTGGTGCACGTGCAGCTGGCGTTCGAAGACCTGCCAGCCGGACCGTACGGCGGGGGTGAGCACGGTGCCGTTACGGCACGCCTCGGTCAGCCGTCGCAGGTCGCGGGCGAACGCGTCGTGGGACGCGTACATCATGGTGAAGTCCACCTCCCCCCTGAGCGGGGTGCGGGTTTCTGGTGCCTGGGTCATCGGGCTTCCTTCCGTTGCTTCCATGTCAGGTACGGGCCGGCTCGCGGACGACCTCGAGGGTCGGGTGCTGGGCCTCACCGCGAGTGTTGTTGGTACGCAAGGCGATCAGCCCTGCGGCGATGACGAAGAAGCTGGCCGTGAGCAGTGCCCGGTGGAAGCCGCCGGAGAGTGCGTGCGGAGGGGACACGTGGCCGCTGAGGTGGTGCGTGCGTGCCGTGGCGACTGCC
>JAWWOM010000351.1:0-7423 GCA_033851655.1 Frankiales bacterium | reverse complement strand
GTTGCGTGGCTGAGACGGACGGTCGTCAACCTCTCGATCAGCTGGCTGCGGCGGCATCTGCGGCAGTCCCGGGCGGACCCCGTCCCGCTCGTGCAACAGGACGCTGCCGAAGCAGTCGCCCTTCGTTCTTTGCTGTCGGTCCTGCGCCCCCGCCAACGGGTCGCGGTCACGCTTCGCTACTACGAGGGGCTCAGCGAACAACAGATCGCCGACGTCCTGGGTTGCCGGCCCGGCACCGTCAAGTCCTTGCTCAGCCGCTCCATGGTCAAACTACAAGAGGAGCTGCGCCATGTTCAAAGCCTCTGAGTCCCTCGAGACGCACCTGCGCGACGCGATGGCAAAGGCCGCCACCGAGCTGCCGCTGCAAGGAGAGGGCCGGGCGACCTCGCTGCGCCTCACCGCGCCCGAGTCGGCGAGTCGTCGCGGAGCCGGTGGTCCGCACACCCGGCGCGTGGCCACGCCGGTGTTCGCCGCTGTCGCAACCCTCGCCGTAGCGGGTACCGCGACCGCCGCAACCGTCGCCGTGCTGCGGGACGACACGGCGAAGGAGTTCACGACCCTGCATCCCGACAAGGCTTCGGTTTCCGCCACCGCCGAGGAGCCGCACGACCTGGTAGGCACCGTCACCATCGGGCCCAACCTGAAAGCCCGGCTCTACGTGACAACGGGGCAGGGGGCCGGTCGATGCGGCCTCGTGCAGAACCTGGATGCAGCGAACTCCGAGATCGACAGCGTCGGGTTCTGCGGGGGGACGGGGGTCGCCTGGGCCAACGTGGTGAACGGCGCCTTGGTAGGGATGGTCCCCGACCAGACCACGTCGGTACGCCTCGCCATGGATGGCGTCGTCAGCGAAACGCCGGTCGTGCACGGGATGTTCATCACGGTCCCGCCCGGCGCCGGGGTGACCGACACCCAACTGGTCGGATACCGCGGGAGCAGCAGGCTAGGTGCGTGGACTGTCTCCCTCGGCGCTGGCCAGTAGGGTTCAGCCGCCCGTCGTCCCACGGGTTTACTCCCGTACCACCCGCAGGTTAACCTGAGCGGGTCCCGTCGCCCGTACGGGATCCGCTTGGGGTACGCCGAGTCCTGCCGCCCCAGGTGTCCCGGCCCAGGCAGGAGTGGGGGAACCACCGCTGCCCCTCCGGGGTGGCATCGGACCGGTCCGCCGGTCCTAGGGGTCAAGCCGCAGCACGCGGCCGGGCAGCTCCAGTCCGAACCCGACAGCTCACCTCGCAGGCCGCGGAGACCCCAATGCCTGCTGTGCTGCGTCGCCGTACGATCCCGGCAGTCCTCACCCTGGTCGCCTCCGTCGGCCTGCCGTTCGCCGTGGTCGCTCCGGCAGCGGCGTCGAGCCTCCCGGCAGCGGTTCAGCACCGCGACGTGATCCACCCCGGCGACACCGGGCCGGCGGTCAGCTGGCTGCAACGCGACCTCGGGGTCAAGACCGGTGGCAGCTTTGGGACGTACGGGCCCCTGACGCTCAAGGCGGTCGAGCACTTCCAGACCTTCCACCACCTGGCGGCGGACGGCATCGTCGGGCCGGCCACCTGGAACTTCCTGCTGGGCAAGCAGACGGCGACCAAGGCCACGGCCAAGCCCAAGGCGGTCAAGCCCGCAACCACCAGCAGCCCCAACCGGGCCAGCCGCGGCACCAGCCGGGCCGGCTGGATCTGCCCGGTGGGGCCGAGCCACGACATCACCGACTCCTTCGGCGACCCGCGGCCCGGCGGCCGGCACCACGAGGGCGACGACATCATGGCCCCGCGCAGCTCGCCGATCTACGCCGTGGAGTCCGGCACGGTCGAGAAGGCGGCGAGCGGCAGCCTGGCCGGCCTGGAGATCATCCTGCGAGGGGTGAGCGGCAACTCGTTCTTCTACGCCCACCAGAGCGCCAACCTGGTGCACAGCGGCGAGCACGTGACCGCCGGCCAGCTGATCGGCCGGGTCGGCAACACCGGTGACGCGGCTGGCGGCCCGACCCACCTGCACTTCGAGTTCTGGCCGGGCGGAGGGTCGGCCGTCAACCCGTACCCGAAGCTCAAGGCGGCGTGCGACTAGACGGCGATCTCGAACCACACCAGCTTGCCGTCACCGGCGATCGGCGTGGTACCCCACCGCTGGCTGAGCGCCTCGACCAGGAACAGCCCGCGTCCACCCTCGGCGTCCACGCGCAGCTGCTCGACCGTCGCCGGCGGACGCCGCGGCCCGAGGTCGTGCGCGTTGTCAGCCACGTCGATGCGCAGCACGCCGGCGGAGTGGGTCATCGTCACGTCGATCGGGCCGGGCGCGTAGCGGATCGCATTGGTCACCACCTCCGACAGCACCAACCCCGCCGTGTCGGCGGCCTCCGGCCGGATCCCCCACACGGAGGTCGTCGTCCGCAGGAACCGCCGGGCCCTGCCCACGTCGGCCGGGTCGCCGTGCACGTGCAGGTGGGCCACGTGCGGGGCGATGACGACCGGTTCGCGGTCGGTGACCGGCGGCCCATTGACCTCGGCCCGCACCAGCTCGGGCACGTTGACCGGCGCGATGTCGGGGGGGCGCGGCCGGTCCTCCGGGTGGGCCCGTACAGCGACCAGCGCGACGTCGTCGTCAGCCTCGCCGGGCAGCAGCCGGGCGAGCAGCTCGTCGCAGAGCGTCTCCAGCGGCTGGCCGGCCAGCGCGCTCAGCGCCTGGCGCAGCCGGGCCAGGCCGGCGTCGAGCGGGGAGTCGCGCCGTTCGACCAGGCCGTCGGGGTAGAAGAGCAGCGTCGCTCCGTCGTGCAGGATGGCCTCGTGGTCGTGTCGCTCGGTGTACGGGTCCAGGCCCAGCAGCAGGTCGGCCTCACCGTCCAGCGTGGTCACCTTGCCCTCTGCGTCGAGCAGCATGGGCGGCGGGTGCCCGGCGTTGGACCAGCGGATGACCCGCCGGTGCAGCGCCTGATCCGCCGGGGCCTGCTCGATCCTGCCGATGACGGCGGTCGCCAGTGTGTCGACCTGCAGACCGCGGATGGCGGCGTCCACGCGGCTCAGCGTGTGGGCCGGGGTGTCCTCGCGGTCGTACGCGGTGCCGCGCAGCAGGTTACGCAGCTGGCCCATTGCGGCGGCGGCACCCATGTCGTGGCCGACGACGTCACCGATCGCCAGCACCGTCGCGCCGTCAGGCTGCAGGAACGCGTCGTACCAGTCACCGCCGACCTGCGCCTCCTGGGCGGCCGGCAGGTAGCGGGCCACGACCTCGAGGTGGTCCGGCTCCGGCAACCGGGTCAGCAGGCTGCGCTGGAGGACCACGGCCGCACGCAGCTGCCGCGAGTAGAGCTGGGCGTTCTCGAGTGACAGGCCGGCCCGCCGGCCCAGGTCGGCCGCGGTCGTCAGATCGTCATCTCCGAATCGCGCGGACTCCTCATCGCGGCCGAGCACCAACAGGCCGAGGATCCGGTCGCGCGCGATCAGCGGTACGACGAGCAGGGAGGCGAGGCCGAGGGCGCTCAGCAGGCCCGGCAGCTCGGGCCGGTCGTTGAGCCACGTCCCGAGGCCCGCGCTGGCCTGCCGGACCAGCAGCGCCTCCGCGGTACGGGCGACCTGGGCCAGGTAGGAGCCCTCGTGCGGCTGGCCGACGAAGGCAGCAGCCAGCCGGTCGGCCTGCTCTGACCGGTTGGCGTCGCGGTGCCGGGCCAGGGCGTCGACGAGCCGGCCGTCCTCACCACGCAGGCTGACCACCGCCCAGTCCGCCATCCGCGACACGACCAGGGAGACCAGCCGGCGCATGGCTTCGTCCGCGTCCAGGGTGCTGTTCATCGACCGGGTGACCTCGGCGACCAGGGACAGCCGGGCGCTGGAGGACTCGGCGAGCACCTGGGCGGAACGCGCCTGGGCGTAGAGCCGGGCGTTGTCGAGGCTCAGCCCGGCCCGGCGGCCGAGATCGGTCGCCACCTCGAGGTCCTCCTCGGTGAACCAGCGGGGCAGGGTCGCGACCAGGCCGACGGTGCCGAGCACCCGACCGCGCGCGATCAGCGGCACCACCATGAAGGACGCGTCGCGCAGCTGGGCGGTCAGGTCGGCGAACCGGTCGCCGCCCGCCGCGACCTTGACCACGTCGGCGTCCATGCCGTGCAGCAGGATCGGCGGTCCGCCCGCCAGCACCCGTCCGGTCACGCTGTCTGCCGGCAGGGCGCCGGCGTTGAGCGCGACGAACTCCGCCATCTCCTCCTCGCGGCCTTCGTGGTGCCGGAAGCCGGCCGGCCGTACCGTGCCGTCCTCCTCCAGGACGCTGATGACCACCCAGTCCGCGAACGTCGGCACGAGCAGCGCGGCGAGCCGTTCCAACCCCACGTCCGCGTCCAGGGTGGCGGCCATCATCGAGGTCGCCTCGGCGAGCAGCGTCAGCCGCCCGTTGGCCAGCTCGCGCTGGTGCTCGGCGCGCTTGCGGTCACTCACGTCGTGGAAGAACACCGACAGGCCGTCGGCGTCCGGCGTCGCCCTGACCTCGTACCACATGTCCCGCGGCGCGAAGTAGTCCTCGAAGCTCATCGGGACGCCTGCTCGTACGGCCCGCTCGTACTGCTGCTGGGACTGGGAGCCGATCGCTTCGGGGAACACATCCCAAATCCACCTCCCGAGCAGCTCGGGTGCCCGCCGGTTGAGGATCCGCTCCGCCTCGGGGTTCACGAAGGTGAACCGCCACTCCCGATCGAGCCGGAAGAACGCGTCCGTCATCGTCTCGAGCAGGCGGGCGAGCTGGTCCCGGCTCTGCCTCAGCACCGTGGTGTCGTAGGCGATCCCCGACAGCCGGGTCGCGCGCCCGAGCATGTCGGTGGAGACCCGGCCGCGGATCGACAGCCAGCGCACCCGGCCGTCGGGCAGCGTGATGCGGTGCTCCACGAGATAGACCCCGCGCCGCTCGATCGCGTCCTCGAGCTCGCGCAGGACCCAGTCCCGGTCCTCGTCGTGGATGCGCTCCAGGAACTCCGGCAGCTGGTCGGTGCCGTGCTGGGCCGAGAAGCCGAAGAACTCGGCGAACCGGGCGTCGCCCACCACGGTCCTGGTCTCGACGTCGAGCTCGAAGCTGCCGATGTCGGCAGCGGAGAGGGCGAGTCCGGTACGCAGCTCGTCGTCGGTGGCCTCGACCGGCAGCGCGACGACGGGGACAGCGAGCTCCTGCCGTACGGCGGCAGCCAAGGTGGTGAGCGTCAGCCGGTCCGCCTCGGTCCAGTGCCGGGGCGACGGGTCGTGCGCACACAGGGCGCCGACCGGGTAGCCGTCGCGGTCGAGCAGTGGGATGCCGATGTAGCTGCCGACGGTCCCGGCGAGAACCGGCGGCAGGCCGGCCACCCAGGGGTGCCGGGCAGCGTCGTCGATGGCCAGCAGCTCGCCCAGGGCGACCGTGTTGCTGCACAGGGAGTCCTTGAGCGGGCTCACCCGGTCCTGGCCCGACAGCTCGCCGTCCAGCGACGCGGCCACGACCTGGCGGTCGGTGAGCAGGCTGATCTGCGCGGCCGAGGTCCGGAGCAGGGCGCCGGTGAGGTCGACCAGCCGCTGGGCCGCCGCTGAGAGCGGGCCGGCGGCGACCAGCAGGCTTGCGGCTGCGACCCGGGCCGGGTCCAGCAGGCCGGAGATGTCGGGCTGGCCCGGCGGGTCCTCACGCGGCGCGGGATGGGCAGCGGTCACCGGGACGACCCACAGGAAGCACCCGAGATCGGCACGACTGAGGTCTAGCCAACGGCGGCGCCACGCAAACCCGCGGTCGGACCGCTGACGATGGGGCCGAGTGGTGCTTCTCCGATCCTGCTCGGCGTCAAAGCCCGCAGCGGCTCCTCCAGCTCGCCCGCGAAGAAGTCGAGGAACCCGTCGGGATCCGGCCCGGCGTTCAGCAGCACGAGGTGGTCGAAGCCGGCGTCGACGAACTGCTGCGCGACCTCGACGTGGCGGGCCACGTCAGGACCGCAGCCGAACCGCTCCTTGATGTCCTCGACCCTGACCGTCGTTGTCGCAGCTGCGAAGTTGGCCGGGTTGGGCAGCTCGCTCATGACCTTCCACCCGGTCAGGGCCCAGCGGCTCGTGTCCCGTACGGCCTGGGCCGCGGTGTCCTCGTCCGGCGCCCAGGCCAGCGGGACCTCGGCGTACCTCGGGCCGCTGCCGCCGGCAGCGAGGAAGTCCTGGACGATGGCCGGCTTGGGCTCGGTGGCGAACAGCCCGCTGCCCAGCTCGGCCGCGATCGTCGCCGACGCCTTGCCGCTGGCCGCAACCGCCATCACCGGCAAGGTCTCCGGCAGGTCGAACACCCGGGCGTCCTCGAGCTGCAGGTGCTTGCCGTCGTAGGACCGGTAGCCGCCTTCCCACAGCAGCCGGATGATCTCGAGCGCCTCGCGGAACACCTCGTGCCGGCCCCGTACCGAGGGGAAAGGGCGACCGGTGATGTGCTCGTTCAGCCGCTCGCCGGCGCCGAGGCCGAGGGTGAAGCGGCCGTCGGAGAGCAGGGCGACGGTGGCCGCGGCCTGGGCGACGATGGCCGGGTGGTAGCGGAAGGACGGGCAGGTGACCCCGGTGACCAGGCCGATCGTCTCGGTCTTGGCTGCCATCGCGCCGAGCATCGACCAGGTGAAGCCGGAGTGCCCCTGGTTGTCCAGCCAAGGGTGGAAGTGGTCGCTCAGCTCGACGAAGTCGAAGCCAGCCTCCTCGGCCCGCCGTGCCTGGGACACGATCTCGGTGGGTGCGAACGCCTCGGTCGCGAGCTTGTAGCCGATTTTCATGTCGGGTGGGTGCCCGCTGCCAGGGCCCGTACACAGCGGGGAGAGGGGGCGAGGCAACCGCTGCCGGCCGGGTTCCCGCTGGACGAGGCGCAGGGGTAGGTTTGTGTCGGCTCGGTGCGAGCCACCGGAAACAGGAGGAATCGGCATGGGTGTGAGCCTCAGCAAGGGCGGCAACGTCTCTCTCACCAAGAGCGCTCCCGGGCTGACCGCGGTCATCGTCGGTCTCGGCTGGGACCCCCGTACGACCACCGGCGCCGATTTCGACCTCGACGCGTCGGCCATCATGTGCGACACCAACGGCAAGGTGCTCTCCGACGCCCACTTCGTCTTCTTCAACAACCTGGTCAGCCCCGACGGCTCGGTCGAGCACTCCGGTGACAACCTCACCGGTGGCGGCGACGGCGACGACGAGCAGATCAAGGTCAACCTGGCCGCGGTTCCCGCCGAGTGCGACAAGCTCACCTTCCCGGTGAGCATCTACGACGCCGAGGCCCGCCAGCAGAGCTTCGGCCAGGTGCGCAACGCCTTCATCCGCATCATCAACCAGGCCGACAACGTCGAGCTGGCCCGCTACGACCTCTCTGAGGACGCCTCGACCGAGACCGCGATGATCTTCGGCGAGCTCTACCGCAACGCCGGCGAGTGGAAGTTCCGGGCGGTCGGCCAGGGCTACGCGACCGGGCTGCGCGGGATCGC
>JAWWOM010000336.1:0-4422 GCA_033851655.1 Frankiales bacterium | reverse complement strand
CAGCGTGGAGACGGGCGGGGTGACGGTGGTCCAGGGCTCGGCGGGGTTCCGTGACTTCGTCGTGGCCCGATCGGCTTCGCTTGCCCGTACGGCCTATCTGCTGACCGGGGACCGGCAGCTCGCCGAGGACCTGGTCCAGGAGGCGCCGACCAGGGTCGCGTCGCGCCGGCTGCTGAGGGCAAGCGAAAGCGCCGCTATCGGCGGTCAACCGGGGTTGGAACGTCGATAGCGACGCTTTCGGCAGGCAAGTACGGGGGCCCGCAGGGGGTCAGGCGAGCGAGGCGTCCAGGGTGATCGTGGTCCCGGTCAGCGCCTTGCTCACCGGGCAGCCGGCCTTGGCCGCGGCCGCGGCCTTGGCGAAGCCGCCGGCATCGAGGCCCTCGACGTCGCCGACCACGGTGAGCCTGATGCCGGTGATCGCGAGGCCGCCGGCCGGGTCCGGGCCCAGGGTCACGTCGGCGCTGATGTCCAGCGCCTGCGGGGTGCCGCCGGCGTTGGCGATCTCGTTGGACAGGGCCATCGCGTAGCAGGAAGCGTGCGCCGCGGCGATCAGCTCCTCGGGCGACGTGGTCCCGTCGGCGTGCTCGGCCGTTCGCTTCGGGAAGCTGACGTCAAAGGTGCCTACACCGCTGCTGGCGAGCTCGACCTTGCCGGAGCCCTTCTCGAGGCTGCCGGTCCAGGCGACACGTGCGGTACGGGTGGGCATGGGTCCTCCAAGCGTGGGATCAGGGTGGGTCGCGCTACCGACCGCCAACCTCATGCCCCAACGACGCATTCCGGACACGCCAGGGCACCAAGGGATGCGCAAGGGATGATGGAAAACATCATGAGCCTTCTCACCGACCTGCTGCCGACCGGCGGTGACCCCGATGCGGTGTACGAGGCCTTCGCCACCTGGGCCGAGGACCGGGGCCTCAGCCTCTACCCGGCGCAGACCGAGGCGCTGATCGAGCTGGTCTCCGGCTCCCACGTCATCCTCAGCACCCCGACCGGGTCCGGCAAGAGCCTGGTCGCCGTGGGAGCGCACTTCGCCGCCCTCGCCGACGGTCGCCGGACCTTCTACACCGCACCGATCAAGGCCCTGGTCTCCGAGAAGTTCTTCGCCCTCATCGACATCTTCGGTGCGGACAAGGTCGGCATGATGACCGGCGACGCGACCGTCAACGGCGACGCCCCGATCATCTGCTGCACCGCCGAGATCCTGGCCAACCTGGCGCTGCGCGACGGCAAGGACGCCGACGTCGGCCAGGTCGTCATGGACGAGTTCCACTTCTACGCCGACCCCGAACGGGGCTGGGCCTGGCAGGTTCCGCTGATCGAGCTGCCTAGGGCGCAGCTCCTGCTGATGTCCGCGACCCTCGGCGACGTCAGCCGCTTCGTCACCGACCTCGACCGCCGTACGGGACGCCCGACCGCCGTCGTCAGCTCCGCCGAACGCCCTGTGCCGCTGCACTACTACTACGTCAGCACCCCGCTGCACGAGACCATCGAGGACCTGCTGCAGACCAAGCAGTCCCCGGTCTACGTGGTGCATTTCACGCAGGAGTCCGCCGTCGAGCGGGCCCAGTCACTGATGAGCACGAACATGTGCAGCCGCGAGGAAAAGGACCAGATCGCCGACCTGATCGGCGGTTTCCGCTTCACGGCCGGCTTCGGCAAGACCCTTTCGCGTCTCGTCCGCCACGGCATCGGGGTCCACCACGCCGGCATGCTGCCCAAATACCGCCGCCTCGTCGAGCTGCTCGCCCAGGCCGGGCTGCTCAAGGTCATCTGCGGTACGGACACCCTCGGCGTCGGCATCAACGTCCCGATCCGTACCGTGCTCTTCACCGGCCTCAGCAAGTTCGACGGCACGCGCACCCGCCAGCTCAAGGCGCGCGAGTTCCACCAGATCGCCGGCAGGGCAGGCAGAGCCGGCTTCGACACGGCCGGTACGGTCATCGCGCAGGCACCCGAGCACGATGTCGAGAACGAGCGGCGACTGGCCAAGGCCGGCGACGACGCCAAGAAGCGCAGCCGCGTGGTCCGCAAGAAGGCGCCCGACGGTTTCGTGTCCTGGGGCAAGCCGAGCTTCGACAAGCTCGTGGCCGCCGAGCCGGAGCCGCTGACGTCGAGCTTCCAGGTCAGCCACTCCATGGTGCTCAACGTGATCGGCCGTCCCGGCAACGCGTTCGCGGCGATGCGGCACCTGCTCACCGACAACGACGAGGCCCCGGCCAGTCGGCGCCGGCTGATCAGCAGGGCCATCGCGATCTATCGGGCCCTTCTCGCAGCCGGCGTGGTCGAACGGCTGGAGACCCCTGACGCACAAGGGCGAATCGTCCGGCTGACCGTCGACCTCCAGGACAACTTCGCTCTGAACCAACCGCTGAGCCCCCTTGCCCTGGCGGCGATCGAGCTGCTCGACCGCGAGTCACCGACCTACGCCCTGGACGTCGTCTCCGTCATCGAGGCGACCCTCGACAACCCACGGCAGGTGCTCTACGCCCAGCAGAACAAGGCCCGCGGTGAGGCAGTCGCCCAGATGAAGGCAGACGGCATCGAGTACGACGAGCGGATGGAACGCCTCGAGTCGGTGACCTATCCGAAGCCGCTCGAGGAGCTGCTCACGGCAGCGTACGAGATCTACCGCCGCGGCCACCCCTGGGTCGAGGACTACGAGATCGCGCCCAAGTCCGTCGTACGGGACATGTCCGAGCAGGCGTTCAACTTCGTCGACATCGTCGGCTACTACGGCATTGCCAGGTCGGAGGGCATCGTCCTGCGCTACCTCGCCAACGCGTTCAAGGCGATGCGGCAGACGGTGCCGGACGAGGCCAAGACCGACGAGATCAAGGACCTGATCGAGTGGCTGGGCGAGCTGGTCCGGCAGACCGACTCGAGCCTGCTCGACGAGTGGGAGCAGCTGCGCAACCCGGCCGATGTGCCGGTCCCGCAGCCCATCGACGCGCCGCCACCGCCGGTCACCGCCAACACCAGAGCGTTCCGGGTGCTCGTCCGCAACGCGCTGTTCCGCCGGGTCGAGCTGGCCGCGCTGAGACGCTACGCCGACCTCGGCGACCTCGAGCCGGAGAGCGCATGGACAGCGCAGGCGTGGTCGGACGCGCTGGCCCCCTACTTCGAGGAGCACCGGATGCTGCAGACCGGCGCCGACGCCCGGGGGCCGGCGATGCTGCTGATCGAGCAGGAGCCCAAACGCTGGCTGGTCCGGCAGATCTTCGATGACCCGGCCGGCGACCATGACTGGGGCATCAGCGCCGAGGTCGATCTGGCAGCCTCCGACGAGGCCGGCGTCGCCGTCGTGCGGGTGACCGCGGTCGACCGGTTCTAGCCCAGAGGATCAGTCCGGCTCAGCCCGTCCGGAGAACTTGCTAGGCCAGTCGGGTATTTTTCCGCCCGTGCGCGCCCGAGTGACGTAGCCGTCACCCCGTGGCCGCCGTCCGCCGTCTATCGTCGACGCGTACCTCGTCCTAGCCGCAGGGGGGACTCCGCTCGTGCCGCCGACCCGCCAGCACCACAGGGCCAGCCGTGGCCGCTCCTGGCGAGCGGCGGCCGTCGCGGCCTCGGCGTCCCTGACGCTCACCTCCCTGGTCGCACTGGCCGTCGGACTGCCCACGACCCACGCCAGCGCCGCAGTCACGCCGGCGCCCGCGACCATCCACCCGGTGATCCCGATCACGGTGGCCGACACCACCGTGGGAACGGGTCTGCCCAAGCGCGCCCTGGCCGATGGAAAGTCCGGGTACGTTCCGGTGGCCGGCGTCCACGGCATCCCCGCTTCGGCGGCCTCGGTGACTCTCGCCGTGCTCGTCACCAACGCGACCGGCACCGGCCAGGTCCGTATCGGCGGGGACAAGCCCTGGGCCATCGCGGCCGCCGCCGCGACCCGCGGGCAACAGACCACCGCATCGTTCACCGCTCTGCTGGGCTACAAGGGAGTGCTCTGGGTCGCCTACTCGGGCACCGGCAAGGTGCAGCTGCGGCTCGTCGTCGAGGCCTACACCGCCGGCGACCTGACCGGCTCGACCTTCCACCCGATCGCCCCGGCACGGGTTGCCGACACGTTGACCGGTCGCGGGCTGCCGGCGCACGTCCTGGCCGGGCACTCCTCGGCTCAAGTCCAGATCGCCGGCACCGCAGGGATTCCGCGCTCTGCGACCGCCGTACTGCTGACCGTCAACACGATCAGGCCTTCACGTGCCGGCGCGATCACAGCAGGCGCCAGCGCGCGCACCACGGCTCCCGTCGTGACCTACACCAAGGGCCGTCAGGTCACCGGCTCGGTGCTCGCCGCATTGTCCGGGAACGGCAAGGTCACCCTGGTCAACAGCTCGACCGGCACGGTGGGGCTCACCGCCAATGCTGTGGGCTACTACACCCGGGACACGACCGGCCTGCTCTTCGAGGCGATGCCGCCGCGCC
>JAWWOM010000329.1:0-10847 GCA_033851655.1 Frankiales bacterium | reverse complement strand
ATCCGGTCTTCCGCTGGTCGCCGGTGCCCGGTGCCGCGAAGTACCGGTTCCAGATCTCGCCGACCAGTGACTTCGCCACGAAGACCTACGACGTGGACACCACCCAGTCGACGGCGACTCCCACGACCGACCAGCCGCCGTCCTCCGCCGGAAGCCCGCTCTACTGGCGGGTGACAGCGATCAGCACCAAGGGCACCACCGGCCCGTGGGCCACCGCCCGCTACGTGCACACCTGGGACGCGTCGCCGGCCGACCCGGCTCCGGCGGAGAGCGCCAGCGGCTTCGCGGACCTGCAGTACCCGTTCAGCCCGCCCACGCTGTCCTGGGACCCGCTGCCGGGAGCCAGGAGCTACCAGGTCGAGATCGACGACGCGAACGACTTCATCGGCGCCACCAGCTACGCGACCCCGAACACCGCGATCACGGTGCCGATCAACCAGACGATCGGCCAGGTGTGGTCCTGGCACGTGCGCGGCATCTCCTCGATCGGCTCCCTCACCAGCCAGTGGTCGCCGACGTTGCACTACCAGCTGAGCTGGCCCCGCACTGCGCTGCCGGCGAACTACCCCGCGTCCTACCCGGGCGCGCAGACCGGGTATCCGGCCCTCGCCGAGCCCCAGCCGGGGGCGACGCTGAGCGAGGTTCGCTTCGTCTGGACGCCGGTCGCGGGCGCCGCCGGCTACCAGCTCGACGTGAGCCCCAACCAGGACTTCACCAACAACACGATCAGCACGGTGGTCAAGGGCAGCTCGTACTCGCCGCTGACCACCCTCGACGTCGGCGCCTACTACTGGCGGGTACGGGCGGTGGACGCGCTCACCGGGATCCAGAACTTCGGCGCCTGGTCGCCGGGCCCGGGTGACCCGCTCCGGTCGTTCACCAAGGGCCCGTACCAGATCGCGGAGACGGTGTCGCCGACCGTGCCGTCAGCCGAGGAGCCGACGCTGATCCCGCAGAGCGCGCCGGGCTCCTACGTCACCATGGCCGAGCCGTCTCTGGCCTGGACCCCGGTGTCGCACGCGTCGGCCTATGAGCTGCAGATCAGCACCAACCCGGGCTTTCTCGAGAACAGGACGACGATGGCCTGCATCGTCAACCACACGTCGTACACGCCCTACTTGGAGCCGGTGGGCGCCAAGCCGTGTCCGGGCTATTACCCATACTCCGGCATTCCCAGCGGCTTCCCGACCCGGCTCGCCACGGGGACGCAGTACTACTGGCGGGTTCGAGGCATCGACGACGACGGGCCCGCAGGTGCTGGTGCACCGGTACACCTGGCCTGGTCCTTCCCCGTCTCGAGCTTCAGGCTGACCGCGCCGCCGACGAGCACGCCGCAATCCAGCATGCCGATCGTGCCAAGCAGCTCGTACGGCTCGCCGGCCGGCTGTGCACCCGGATCGCCGTGCACGGTCCACGACACGCCCCGGTTGTCCTGGGCCGCGCAACCCAACGCCGACCAGTACGCCGTCTATCTCTCGCCGGACCCGCTGTTCTCGTCGAACCAGCTGCGGATCCTCAACACGACCTACACCAGTCTCACTCCGGCCGACTCGCTCAAGGACAACCAGGCCGGCCAGAGCTGGTACTGGTTCGTCCGGCCGTGCAACCACGGGACGACAGGCCTGGTGTGCGGGGCGTTCGACGAGTCGACGTACGGGACCGCGGGGGCGTTCCACAAGCAGAGCTACCCGGTCCTCCTGGACACCCCGGCCACCAACGCCGGCGCGAACGGTCAGGTGGAGCTGCGGTGGCAGGACTTCCTGGCCACCAGCACCTCCGACGTGACCCAGGAGGCGCGCAGCTACCACCTGCAGGTCTCGACCTCGCAGGACTTCTCTGCGGTGGTCGACGACGTCTACGCCGATGCCTTGAGCTACACCCCGTACACCAAGACCTATCCCGAGGGACCGCTGTACTGGAGGGTGCAGGCCGTGGACGGCTCCAACAACCTGCTCACCTGGAGCGACCCGGGAGCCGTCACGCCGCACACCGTGCTGAAACAGACCGCCCGGCTGGCCGGTGCATCACCGGCGGACAACGCAACGGTCAAGGGACTCCAGGCCTTCTCGTGGGTGCCCCAGCCCTATGCCGCAAAGTACGAGATCGAGCTGTACAAGGACAGCGGGCTGTTGTTCCCGAGTGCCAACCGGGTGGCCAGTGCCGTGGTGGCCCAGGCGTCGTGGACACCCACGCTGGCCCTGCCTGCCGGACGCTACGACTGGCGGGTGCGCCGCCTCGATGCCGACGCGCGCCCCGGCCCGTGGTCGCCCGGCAACGCCAGGGGCGCGGCCAGCCCGGACTCCGGCTACTCGTTGACCCTGCTGCCGGACCCGCCCACGCTGCAGTCGCCCGCCAACACCGCATACACCCACAACGGCTCGATCCTGCTGCAGTGGGTCGGCGTCGCCGGCGCCTCGGCGTACGCGGTGGACATCGCGCCGTCCGCCAGCTTCAGCA
The DNA here is from genome assembly GCA_033851655.1 of Frankiales bacterium. Classification (GTDB taxonomy): domain Bacteria; phylum Actinomycetota; class Actinomycetes; order JAWWOL01; family JAWWOL01; genus JAWWOL01. The sequence continues at coordinate 8,390 of JAWWOM010000329.1, read as the reverse complement.
GCGCCACCACCACGACGACGGTGACCTCCGCGTGGGCGCCGGTCACCCACCTGGCGGACGGCGTCTACTACTGGCGCGTGCGCGCCCTGAACGCTGCCGCCGAGCTGTTCAGCGTCTCCGCGGTGCGGTCGTTCACGGTCAGCGACGTCAGCCCGTACGTGGCGCGGGCGGTGCCGGTCGCCAGCGCGTCGGTGTCCGGGCCGTTCACCGTCACCTTCTCCGCGTCGGCGCTCGGCGTGGACCCGACGACGTTCCTGGTCCGGCTCAGCGGCTCCGCCAAGGCGGTGCCGGGCTTCGTCACGGGGTCGGGGAGGACCTGGGCGTGGCGCCCGCAACACCCGCTGGTGATGGGAGCCACGTACGGCGTCACCCTCTCGGCTCGAATCCACGACAGGAAGGGCGCAGCGCTGGCCCCGTACCACTGGACCGTCCGCACCGCGGCCACCGCCGATGACACGAACGGTGGGGTCCAGGAGACCTGGACCGTGATGCACGCCAAGGCCGCCTCCGGTGGTGGCTACGCCCGGGCACGCAATGGCGGTGACGAGCTGACCCTGCGGTTCCGCGGCAAGTCGGTCGTCGTGCTCGGTGAGCGGTTTCGCAGCGGCGGGCTCGCCACCGTCTACCTCGACGGCGTCAAGGTCGGCTCGCTCAGCAGCCACGGCGCCGCGGCCTACCGTGTGCGACTGTGGAGCAGAAAGGGGCTGCCGCTGCGCAACCACGTGCTCCGGATCGTGCTGACGGGGAGCCCTCCGCGGGGGAGCTCCGGCAACGCCGTCGGTATCGATGCCTTCGTGGTGGACGGCCGTACCTCGCAGGAGAGCTCGGGTGCGGTGACGACGCGGTTCCGTCACGTCGCCTCCCGGTCGGCCACCGGTCACTCCTACAGCACCACCGACGCCGCCATGGCGACCTACCGGGGGCGGTTCCTCGGCTCGTCGATCACCTGGTACGCGGTCAGCTGCAGCGCCTGTGGTCTGGCCCTGGTGCGGGTGGACGGCGGGCACGCCCGCACGGTCGACCTGTACGCAGCCCGGACGACGGGCCCGTCCGCCGCCTACACGTTGACCGGCCTCCCGCAGCGGGTGCACACGATCACCGTCACGGTGCTGGCCAAAAAACGGGCAGCCGCGACCGGGACGTCGGTGACGATGGACAGCCTGCGGACCGGGTGATCAGCCCGATCCTGCGGCAGGGACCAGGTGGGTGAGCACCATGACCGCAGAACCCATGAAGGTCAGGGCCACGACGTCGAAGGCGCGGCTGCGGACCACCAGCAGCCCGGCGTCGCGGCTGTGCAGGACGAGCCGGAACACTGCTGCGACCAGTGCCGCGAGCCCGATCAGGAAGATGCCCCTGCGCCAATGGCTGAGCACGATCGCAGCGATGCCCCCGCCGGCGATCAGCAGCACCACCGCGACGGGCAGCTCGCCGAGCGGCCGCCGTACGGGACCGGTGTGGGTCTCCGGCTGCTGGGTCACCGGTCGCCGATCGGGACCCAATGCTGGTTGCGCTCGCCGACGTACTCGCTGTCCGGGCGGATCAGCCGGTTGTCCGCGTGCTGCTCGATCACGTGGGCGGTCCAGCCGGCCATCCGGGAGATCGCGAACACGGGGGTGAACAGGTCGGTCGGGATGCCCAGGGCGTGGTAGACGCTCGCCGCGAAGAAGTCGACGTTGGGGTAGAGGCCCTTGACCTTGAGGACCGTCTGCTCCATCGCGATGGACATGTCGTAGTACTGCGAGTCGCCGGTCGCGTTGGCCAGCTGCTCGGAGAGCCGGCGCAGGTGGGTCGCCCGCGGGTCCTCGGTCCGGTAGACCCGGTGGCCGAAGCCCATCAGCTTTTCCCCGCGGCCGAGCCGGGCGGTGACGTCGGCATCAACACCGGCCACTCCGTCAGGGATGGACTCGAGCGTCCGCATGACCTGCTCGTTGGCACCGCCGTGCAGCGAGCCCTTGAGCGTCGCGATCGCCGCCGTGACGGCCGAGTGCATGTCGGACAGGGTCGCCGCGCAGACCCGCGCGGCGAACGTGGACGCGTTCATCGTGTGGTCGGCGTGCAGCACCAGGCACTCGTCGAAGGCGGCGGCGTCGGCGGGGCTGGGCGACTTGCCGGTGATCTGGAGCAGGAAGTTGCCGGCCGTGCCCAACGACGGGTCCGCGTCCGGCAGCGTGTTGCCCGTACGGGCCGCGTGGTAGCTCGCCACCAGCACCGGCATCTGGGCCACCAGGCGGACCGCCTTGCGGGCGTTCGCCTCGGGGCTGTTCGAGTCCTTGTCCGGGTCGTCCACGCTGCTCGCCGAGAGCAGCGTCCGCAGCGCCTCCATCGGCGAGGCCTTCTGGGCGATCAGCGGCATGATCTTCAGGACCGTCGGGCTGTGCTTGTCCAGGTCCCGGCCGCCGGCGAGCTCGGCGGTGATCGAGTCCAGCTGGGCCTGGGTCGGCAGCGTCCCGCGCTGCAGCAGATGGACGCACTCCTCAAAGCTGATGTGCCCGCCGAGGTCGTGGATGTCGTAGCCGCGGTAGAACAGCTTGCCGGCCCTGCCATCGATGTCGGAGATTGCAGTCGAGGCCGCCACCACATCGGCGAGCCCGCGGGACGGCGTGTCAGCCATGAAAGTCCTCCAGGAGATCAGGCTGAGTCTAGGTCGGCCGCAGAGCCGCACCAACTCGGGGGCGGCTGGATTGTCCGGTTCCCGGTACGGGTAACGAAGGCGACAGGCGGGCCTGACCTCCCCGCCACTGGGCCCGACCCTCGTCGGACCCACACTGCAGCCGAGGAGGATCCGGTGGACACGCCGTACCTACGCATTGAGGACACCGGCGCCGTTGTCCCCCTGACCGTCGACGTGACCACGATCGGGCGGGCGGGCGGTGTCGACATCCGGCTGGAGGACCCCAGCGTTTCCCGTCTGCATGCCGAGCTGATCCGGCGCGGCAGCTTCGTCTACGTCAGCGACCTCGGGCTCTCGGCCAACGGGACCAGAGTGAACGGGCGCCCGGTCGGCCGCCGGGTGCTCGCCGACGGCGACGTGATCACGTTCGGGATGGCCAGGTGCCGCGTGGGTGGGCTGGCCGGCGCCGACGAGCTCCGCGACGACACGATCGAGGTCCGCCGGGTGGCGGCGCCCGACCTGACCCGGCGCGAGATCGAGGTGCTGACCGCGCTGTGCCGGCCGGCGCTGCAGGAGGACGCCTTCGTCGCCCCGGCCACCGCCCGCGACATCGCCGAGGAGCTGGTCGTGACCGAGGCTGCGGTCAAGCAGCACCTGCTGCGGCTGTACCAGAAGTTCCGGATCCCGGAGGGGGTCAACCGGCGGGCCCGGCTGGCCAACGAGATCATCTCCGCCGGCATCGTGCGCCCGCTGCCGACCAACGACGACGAGCGGATCCGCCGCGCCGGCTGACCCGACCGTCCCACCCCCAACCCGCCACCTGGCGCGAGCATTGGCGTGTCCTACGGCGTGGCGCGCGACTTGCCGAGCGACACGCCCGAACTACCGCCACCTGGCGCGAGTATTGGCGTGTCCTACGGCGTGGCGCGCGACTTGCCGAGGGGTGTCGGGCCGGGCGCTCAGGCCGGGCGCTCGGCGGCTTCGACCACGTTCGTCATGAGCATGCCGCGGGTCATCGGGCCGATGCCCCCGGGGTTGGGCGAGATCCAGCCGGCGACCTCGACCACGCCGGGATCGACGTCGCCCACCAGGACGGACCTGCCGTCGACGAGGGCACGGCTGACTCCCACGTCGAGTACCGCTGCGCCCGGCTTGACCATCGCGGCGGTGATCAGGTGCGGCACCCCGGCCGCGGCGACGACGATGTCCGCCTGGCGTACGTGCGAAGCCAGGTCCCGCGTACCGGTGTGACACAAGGTGACCGTCGCGTTCTCGGTGCGCCGCGTCAGCAGCAGACCGAGCGAGCGGCCGACGGTGATGCCACGGCCCACGACGACCACGTCGGCGCCCTTGATCTCGACGCCGTAGCGGCGGAGCAGCTCGATGCAGCCGCGCGGCGTGCAGGGCAGTGGCGCAGCCTGGCCGAGGACGAGACGGCCGAGGTTCATGGGGTGCAGCCCGTCCGCGTCCTTGTCCGGGTCGATCAGCTCGAGGACCCGGTTGGTGTCGATGCCGCGCGGCAGGGGCAGCTGGACGATGTAGCCGGTGCATGCCGGGTCGGCGTTCAGCTCTGCGACGACGGCCTCGATCGCGGCCTGGCCGGCATCGGCGGGCAGCTCCCGCTGGAGGCTGTTCAGCCCGATCTCGGCGCAGTCCCGGTGCTTGCTGTTGACGTAGGCCCGGCTCGCCGGGTCGTCGCCGACCAGCACGGTGCCGAGCCCCGGGTGGATCCCGCGCGCGGCCAGCTTGGCGACCCGCTCGCGCAGGTCGTCCTTGATCGCCGCGAGGGTCGCCTTGCCGTCGAGCACCTGTGCCGTCACGACTCGTACCCTACCGACGGGCACCGGCCGACCCCGCCACCGGTCGATAGCGGCGCCATCGTCGTTTCGGGGAGCGATTTCGCTCGATGGCGCCGCTATCGACGGAAAAGCAGGGAGACGCTCAGTGGAAGAAGTGCCGGACCCCCGTGAAGTAGAGCGTGACCCCGGCCTTCTGCGCAGCCTCGATGACCAGCGGATCCCGTACGGAGCCTCCTGGCTCGACGATCGCCTTGACCCCGGCCTCCATCAGCACCTCGGCGCCGTCCGGAAAGGGGAAGTAGGCGTCGCTCGCGGCCACCGCACCCTTGGCCCGGTCACCGGCGCGCAGCACCGCGAGCCGGCACGAGTCGACCCGGTTGACCTGGCCCATCCCGATGCCGACGGTCGCGCCGCCGGAGGCGAGCAGGATCGCGTTGGACTTGACCGCTCGGCAGGCCCGCCAAGCGAACTCGAGGTCGGCCAGCGTCTCCGGGTCGGCGGCATCACCGGTCACCAGCGTCCAGCCGGCGGCAACGTCGCCGGCCTCGCCGATCGTGTCGGTCGACTGGAGCAGCAGGCCACCGCAGATCTGCCGGTACTCCAGGCCCCCGGCCCAGCCGCCGGGCGCCCGCAGCACCCGGATCGACGGCTTGCCGGCCAGGATCTCGACCGCACCCGGCTCGTACGAAGGCGCGACGATGACCTCGGTGAAGATCTCGGCGACCTGCTCGGCCATCGCCACCGACACCGGCCGGTTGACCGCGATCACGCCGCCGAACGCGCTCACCGGGTCACAGGCATGCGCCTTGCGGTGCGCCTCGGCAACGTCGGACGCCGACGCGATGCCGCAAGGGTTGGCGTGCTTGATGATCGCGACGGTCGGCGCCTCGAAGTCGTACGCGGCCCGGAGCGCCGCGTTGGTGTCGAGGTAGTTGTTGTACGACATCTGCTTGCCGTGCAGCTGTTCGGCCTGGGCAAGACCGGCCGCCTCGTTGCCGTTGACGTAGAGCGCCGCCCGCTGGTGCGGGTTCTCGCCGTAGCGCAGCACGTCGGCCCGCTCGTACGTCGCCCCGACCCAGGACGGGAATCCGGTGTGCACTCCGTCCAGCTCGTCGGTGGGTGCGAGCACGTTGCCGAACCAGCTGGCGACGGCCACGTCATAGGACGCGGTGTGCTGGAATGCCGTACCAGCAAGGGATTGCCGCTCGGCGAGGGTGAACCCACCACCGCGTACGGCGTCGAGCACCTGGCCGTAGCGGGACGGCGAGACGACCACGGCGACGTTGGCGTGGTTCTTGGCCGCCGCCCGCACCATGGACGGCCCGCCGATGTCGATCTGCTCGACGCACTCCTCCGAGGAGGCGCCGCTCGCGACGGTCGCCGTGAAGGGGTAGAGGTTGACCACGACCAGCTGGAACGGGGCGATCTCGAGCTCGGCCAGCTGGCGTTCGTGGTCGGGGTTGCGCAGGTCGGCGAGGACACCGGCGTGCACCCGCGGGTGCAGTGTCTTGACCCGCCCGTCGAGGCACTCGGGGAACCCGGTGAGCTGCTCGACCGGCGTGACCGGCAGGCCTGCCGCCGCGAGCCGCCCGGCCGTGGACCCGGTGGAGACGATCTCGACGCCTGCCTCGACCAGCGCCTTGCCGAGCTCCTCGAGCCCGGTCTTGTCGTAGACACTGACCAGGGCGCGCCGGATGGGCGTGCGCCCGCTGTCGCTGCTCACGGCAGGATGACCTCTCTGTCGTCGGTGCTGAGGGGGTGCAGCTGACCACCGTGCGCCAGGCGGCCCACGGTGTGGACGAGGAGCGTGCGCTCCGCGGCCTTGATCCGCTCGTGCAGGGTCTGCTCGTCGTCGTCGGCGCGGACCGGGACGGCCACCTGGGCCAGGATCGGCCCGGTGTCGATGCCGGCGTCGACCTGGATCACGGAGGCGCCGGTGACCTTGACCCCGTACGCGAGCGCGTCCCGTACGGCGTGGGCGCCCGGGAACGACGGCAGCAGCGCCGGGTGGGTGTTGACGACGCGGCCGGGGAACCGCTCGAGCACCGGAGCGCCCACCAGCCGCATGAAGCCGGCGAGGACGACCAGGTCCGGCTCGTGCGCCGCTATCGCGTCCGCGAGCGCCCTGTCCCAGTCGGCGCGGTCAGCGTAGTCGGCGAACGGCACGACGAAGGTCGCCACGCCCGCAGCCAGCGCCCGGTCGACGCCGCCGGTGCCGTGCTTCTGCGCACCCACGGCAACGACCTCGCAGCCGTAGGCCGGGTCCCGGCAAGCATCGAGGATCGCTTGCAGGTTGGTGCCGGAGCCCGAGACCAGGACGACGAGCCGGAACGTCACGTCATCACTCCTTCAAGCCCTCAACTCCGACACGTTGACACCCTAACCATCGCGTCACAGGCCGCGCAGGCGGTAGGCTGCGCGCGTCGGTCGCCAGGGCCGATCTTGCGCCGAGGGGGCGGTCCGCAGCATGGCTGTTCCCGGCACCTCACGACTGCCGCTCGCGACGGCCTGGCTGCCGCTCCGCCGGTTCGCCGTGATGGGCGCCGGCGCCCTGCTGCTGGGCGCCGTACGGATCCCCAACCGTCCGCACACCGTGTGCCTGCTGCGGCTCACCACCGGGATCCCGTGCCCGCTCTGCGGGGGCACGACCGCCGCGGTACGGGTGGGTCAGGGCCACCTGGCTGCGGCCCTGGCCGCCAACCCGCTGGCCTTCCTGGGCGCGATCGTCCTGGTGCTGGCCGGCACGCCGCGGGGGGTCATCGCTGTCGGGTACTGGCGCTCGCAGCCCATGACCGTCAAGGTGGCGCTGGGCACTGCCATAGTCGCCGCCGGCGAATGCTGGCAGCTCGCAAGGTTCGGCCTGCTCTGACCACCACTGCAGCACCTACGAGGAGAGACGATGACAACGCCCGACAACCCGTACGGCGATCCCGGTCAGAACCCGCCGCCGCCCCCGACCTACGGGCAGCCCCCCGCGTACGGGTCCCCGCAGTACGGCGCCCCTCAGGCCGGCGCGCCGGCTCCGTACGGCCAGGCCCCCTACGGGCAGGCGCCGTACGGTGCCCCGCCGGCCGGCAACTTCGGCGGCACGCTCGCTGAGTGGCCGATCCGGGTCGCCAGCTATCTCATCGACGGGGTGATCCCGTTTGTCATCGTGATCGTCGGGGCGGTAACCGGCAAGGCGGCCATCCTCGTGCTGTTCTACCTGGCCGCGATCGCTTTCGCGGTGTGGAACCTGATGCGGCAAGGGCGTACCGGCCAGAGCATCGGCAAGGGCGCCATGGGGACCTACCTCGTCAAGGAGGCGGACGGCCAGTACATCGGCGCCGGCATGTCCGTCCTCCGCCAGATCGTGCACTTCGTCGACGGGATCTGCCTGCTGGGCTACCTCTGGCCGCTGTGGGACGCCAAGAAGCAGACCTTCGCCGACAAGATCATGGGCACCGTCGTCGTCAAGCGGTAAGCACGGCGCCTCAAGCAGGCGGAGGTGGTCGAACAGGGGCGGGCCCGCGGGCCTGCCCCTGTTCTGCGTCCAGGTCTTCTGCGTCCAGGTCCAGCACGGTGTCGGGCCCGGCGAGGACGATCCGGCGGGCATGCCCGCCGAGGTCCCGCAGGCTCTGGGTGTACGGGCCCACCAGACGCCGGCCGAGCGCGACGACAGCAGCGGCGACACCGATCTCGACGGCGGCCGCCAACCCGGCCCGCCAGGCGGACGGACCGAGCGTGACCAGCCGGCCGTTGCCGGCGGGGCCGCCGGACAGGCCGGTCAGGCCGGCGACGAGCAGGCCGGACACAAGTCCGGCACCGAGGCCGGCCAGCGCCAGCTGCCACCAGGACAGCTGACGCGACTTGGCGCAGATCCGCCAGCCGGCGACAGCACCGGCGAGGATCGGCACCACGATCAGCAACGGCGCCCAGCCAGGGCTCGGCCCGCTCGGCACCGCCGCAAGCACCGGCAGGTCAGGCACCCCCGCCAG
>JAWWOM010000045.1:0-11833 GCA_033851655.1 Frankiales bacterium | reverse complement strand
TCGGCATCGGCTACCACGACATCAGCGACGCCAACCGCGCCGAGATCACCGCCCTGCACCCCCGCCCGGGCTTCAAGCGCAGCATCCTTCAGGCGTTCACCGAAGGCATTGCGCCCAAGCCGGAAACGACGTTCGGCAACGTCAAAGCGGACGTCCTCGAGCGGTTCGTCCCCGGCTACCAGCGCGTCAACTTCGTCGACATCATCGAGAACTCGGACTGGCCGGAGTAGTGCCTGGCCTCGCGCGGCACACGGCTGGCGTCATCTGACATGGTTTCCCTCGGACGTACCGACCTCGACGTCTTTCCCCTCTGTCTCGGCGGCAACGTGTTCGGCTGGACCGCCGACGAGCCGCAGTCCCGTGCCGTCCTGGACGCGTACACCCGCCAAGGCGGCAACTTCATCGACACCTCGAACTCCTACCTGGTCGAGCATGGCCGTTCCGAGACGATCATCGGACGCTGGATGGCCGACCGGGGCCACCACGATCGGATCGTCGTGGCCACGAAGGTCGGCGGCGGCCGCGGCACGGTACGGAACCTGCGCGCGGAGACAATCACGGGCGAGGCGCACGCTTCGCTCGAGCGACTGCAAACCGACTGCATCGACCTCTACTACGCGCATTTCGACGACGAAGCAACGCCGCTGGAGGAATCGCTGGGCGCCTTCGACGCGCTCGTCCGAGCGGGCACGGTTCGCCACCTCGGCGCCTCCAACTACACGCCGGAGCGGCTCACCGCGGCCCTGGAGTTCCAGCGCGAGCACGGGCTGGCCGAGTTCAGCGTCCTGCAGCCGCACTACAACCTCGTCGAACGGGACTTCGAGCGCACCCTGCTGCCGGTCGCCGACGCCTGGGACCTCGCCGTGCTGCCCTACTACGCACTGGCAAAGGGTTTCTTGACCGGCAAGTACCGGCCGGGCAGCGAAGCCGTCGAGTCCCAGCGGGCCGAGGGTGCGCGCGCGTACCTCGACCAGGGTGGCGCGCCGGTGCTCACGGCACTTGACGCGGTCGCGGCGGCTCACGACACGACGGTGGCCGCCGTCGCGCTCGCCTGGTTGCTCGCTCGACCGCGGGTCGTCGCGCCGATCGCCAGTGCGCGCACCCTGGAGCAGCTCGAACACATCCTGCCTGCCGCCACGCTGACGCTGACAACCGCCGAGATCGACATGCTGTCCGCAACCACACAATCCGCGTGATCGACGGTCCGAGGCAGGCGGCGTCAGATGTGGCGGACGGCAGCGGCAAGCCGTGGCGAGTGGTAGGCCGGTTCTTCGCCGCCGACCCACAGCTCGAGGTCCGGTGCGTGCGGACGCGCCCCGCCGAGGAGGAGCACCGCCAGGATCAGCGCGCCGGAGACCGCGCAGAACAGGACGAGAATCAGTGCCGCCACCCTGATGCCGTGACTCGGGTCGCTGAACAGCGCTACGACCTGCACCACGATCGGAGCGACCAGGAATGCCGCTTCGGAGCGAAGCAGCTCCACCATGGCGAATGCCGGACCGAGCCGGCCGGAGGGCACGCTGAGTCCCGCCATGAACAGTCCCGGCGTCACTCCGGCTCCGGCGGCGAATCCCAGCAGGAGGCCCGCGACCGCCACGATCCAGTTCGACCCGCCAGGCTTGAGCCCCAGCAGCACCAGGCCGGCCATACCGGCGACGCCGAGCCCGACCAGGGTGAACGCGGGCAACCATCGCGTCCGCAGCACCCTTTTGAACAACAGCGCAGCGGCGACGACGCCGAAGACCTGCGTGCCAAGGATCGCCCCCGTCACCGCAGCCGATTCGTGCTGGACCCGAAGCAGATACACCACGGCGAGCTCGACCAAGGAAGTCACCACGGCACCCGTGACCATGGCGGTCGCTATGCCGGTGACGGGAAGGGTGTGCGAGACCAACTTCAGCGGCATCAGCGGATCCACCTTGCGGTACTGGCGCACCAACAGCACGAGTAAGGCAATCAGCCCGAAGGCCACCGGCAGATAGAACGCCGGGGATCCGAACCCGCCGCGCGACAACCAGGACACGCCGAGGAAGGGCAGCGCGGTCGCGCCGAGCGCCACCGGGATCGCCGACCAGTCAAAGCCCATGCGCGGCGCGCGCGGGCCGTTGCGCTCGAACGCGAGCAACCCGAGAACGAAGCCGACAATGGCTACGCCGGCCATGAAGACGTACAGCAACCGCCACACCTTCTCGGCAGCCGCGATGCCGCCGACCACGGGCCCGAGGGTCACCATGCCGAACAGCCCCAGGTTCACGAAGGCGGCGGTCAGCGGCACCCGCGCCGCGCCGTGCCTGGTGACAAGCGGTGGAAGCGCGGCCACCAACAGCATGCCCGTCGAGATGCCCTGCAGGACCACGCCTACGGTGAACTGCGCGATGCCGGACGCGGTGGCTGCGAGGATCGACCCGGCGGCGAAACTGGCCTCGGCCAGCACGTAGACGCGCCAAGGCGATAGCCGTTGGGTCAGGTCCGCGGCGGCGACTGCGCCGAAGGCGTACCCGGCATCCGACAGAGCTTCCGCGAGCTGGGTCCCGAACACCGATGTGTGCAGATCGACCGACAGCTGCGTGATCAACAACGTGGCCGTCGACAACACGATGAACGGGCACAGTGCAACGAGCGCCATCGACACCGCCGCGGGGTAGTTGCCCGTCAACGGCGTCCGGGTGCTGGTTCGCATCAATACGGTGGTCACAGTGTCCAGGATTCCCCCCGGCGACCGCGCCGTCTTCCACGCCAGCGACCAGTGCCGGTACCGGCTAACAGGAACCGGCAAGGCTACGCCAGCGCGCAGTTCCCGCTAGCAGCACGGGCTGGACCCCGGCTAGCCGCAATGCGTCCCGCGGCGACCGCCGACATGCTCGTAGCCATGGATTGCTGTGAGGAGGAGCAACGTTGCCGGCTGTTGCCTTGAACCTCGAGCGGGAAGCTCCCAGCCAGTCGTTTCTGTTGTCGCGGGTCCAGCCCGCACTCAGTGGTCTCATGGACGGCTCGCTCTCGACTTTGGCGCCGATCTTCGCGGTCGTGCTCGCCACGCACCGTCCGCTGACCGCGTTCTACGCCGGAATCGCGACGGCGCTCGGCGCAGGCGTGAGCATGGCGTTCTCTGAAGGTCTCTCCGATACCGGCGACCTGACGGGTCGCGGCAATCCCTACATGCGCGGGGCGATCACCGGCGCCGGGACCTTTCTCGGCGGGGTGTTTCACACGCTCCCCTTCCTCCTCCCGAACTACCGGGCCGCGATCGTCGCGGCCATCGTCGTCGTGGCGGTCGAGCTGCTTATCCTCGCCTGGCTACGGCACAGGTACTTCCAGATGAGCTTTGCCCGATCGTTCCTGTCCATCACCGTGGGGGGAACGATCATCGCCGCCATGAGCGCGGCCCTCGGAATCGCAGCGGGCGGATGACACGGCCGTCGTACGGATTCCTGCTGGCAGGTAACCACGCTGGGTGCTGGCGGCAAAGACGTGGGCACGCCCGGCCGCGATCATGGAGGTCCCATAGCAACGGGACGACCAACCCAGTCACGGAACGGACACGGCGGACAGTGATGGCGGCGAGGACTGGTGGCCGGGGCGCGGTCTTGATGGTGGCCGTGCTGACCTGGCTCGCCGAAGTCATGATGCTGAGGGCGCGAACGGCGCGAACTATGCGACCGGGCCGTTAGGGGATATCCGATGCCATCGACGAGCTTCCTGGACTTGTCGCGCCTGCAGTTTGCGACGACTGCAGCCTTCCACATGACGTTCCCGGCGCTGTCCGTGGGGCTCGCGATCTTCCTGGTCATCTGCTACGCGTGCTACTGCAGGACGGACAATCCGGTCTACCTGCAGATGTTCCGCTTCTGGCGCAGCATATTCGCCGTGGGATTCGCCCTCGGGATCGTGGGCGGAATCGTCCTCACCTTCGAGCTGGGGCTCAACTGGGGCGGCTACGCCCGAGCCGTCGGGCCTGTCCTCGGCCCGATCATCTGCCTGGAGGCGTTGACGGCATTCTTCCTGGAGGCGGGCTTCATCGGGATCCTGCTCTACGGCGAGGGCCGGGTCAGCCGCAGGGTGACGATGATTGCCACCTGTCTGGTGGCCTTGGGCGCGGTGCTCTCGACGACGTGGATCCTGGCGGCGAACTCGTGGATGCAAACACCCACGGGGTACAAGGAGGTCAACGGGCAGTTCCAGCCCACCAGCTGGTTCCACGTGATCTTCAACCCCGCCTTCGTCTGGCGCTTTCCCCATCAGCTGCTCGCCGTGCTGATTTCTGCGTCATGGTTCATCGCGGCAATCGGGGCCTACTACCTGCTGAAGCACCGCACCGCGGAGTTCGCCCGGAAGACGATGTCCATGGGGATGCTGGGCGCGTCCTTGCTGCTGCCCGTGCAGCTCTATGTGGGCGACAGCACGGCCACCTACGTCAGCGCCGTCTACCAGCCGGCCAAGGTCACCGCCGCCGAGGGCAACTTCACGAGTGGTAACACCGGCTGGAACGTGATCGTCATCCCGAACCAGTCGAAACAGCGTGATGACTTCACGCTGAGCATCCCGCACGCCGGCAGCGTCTTCGTCTTCCATAATTTCTCAGGGACCACACCGGTTCCGGGCCTCGATCAGTTCCCAAGATCAATGCAACCTCCGGTCTGGCCGACCTTCTACGGTTTCAAGGTGATGATCTTCGCCGCGTGGGGCATGTTCTCGGTGGCGTTCATCGGGCTGGTCATGCGCCTTCGCCGACGGATGTTCACTGAGCGGTGGTTTCTTCGGCTCGTGCTGTGGACCATGCCTGTCGGTGTGTTCGCCACCATCGCCGGCTGGGTGGTGTCCGAATCAGGACGGCAACCGTGGCTGGTCTACGGCAAGCTCCTGGTCGCCAACTCGCCCTCGTCGCTGAACACCGGCGAACTGATCGGCACCCTCGCCGGATTCTGGCTCATCTATCTCGTGATGTTCGGAGCCTGGATGCGACAGGTCGTGCGTGAGGTCCGCAAGGGGCCGGAGGAACTGCCGCCGAACAGCGGGCACTCGACGTCGGCCGGTCCGACCCCATCTCCACAACGGGTGCCCCCGCTGGTGCCAGTCGGGTCGGAGTGATCGCAGATGGTGTTCTTCTGGATGGCCGTCCTTCTGGTTTCCCTGCTCGTCTACGTGATTCTGGACGGCTACGACCTCGGGATCGGCACGCTCACGCTGTTCGAGCGGGACGGCCACACTCGGCGCGGCATGCTCGATGTGGTCGGCAACGTGTGGGACGGAAACGAGTCGTGGTTGATCCTGCTGGCGATGGGCTTGTGGGCGGCCTTTCCGGACGCGTACGCGACCGCCCTCCCCGGCGTGTACCTGCCTCTGTGCCTGATGCTGTTCGCCTTGATCTTCCGGGGTTTCGCCATCGAGATGACGCTGCAGCGGCCGGGCTTTGATCGGGTCTGGGGCCGCCTGTTCGGCCTGGGATCCCTCGTCACGGCTTTCGCTCAGGGCGTCCTGTTCGGTGGACTGCTGACCGGGGTCACCGTGGTGAACCACCGGTTCGCCGGCCGTACCTGGGACTTCCTCGGCCACGGCTATGCGTTGCTGACCGGAGTTGCGACCGTCCTGATGTACGCCTGGGTGGGCGCCGCGCAGCTGCAGACCAAGCTGGCAGTCGACGAACGCCGACGGGCCAGCCGCCAGGTGCGGTTGCTGACCGGTCCGGTCGTGCTGGCCTGCATCCTCAGCGCGAGCCTGCTGCCGATTGCCACGAACGCGCAGTTGCGCCTCGACGGAGTCGACCGATGGCTGCCCTTCGCCTACAGCCTGCTCATTGCGGCCGGTGCCTTCTACACGGCCTGGCGCTGGGCCGGCCGCGCGCCCAGGCAGGTCAGCTTCTTTGCCGCCGCCGCTGCGCAGACCGCGGGCCTGCTGGCACTGATCTGCCTGTACTTCCCGCAGCTCGTCCCGCCTTCGGTCACGATCTATTCAGCGGCAGCCGGGCGCACCACTTTGGTGTTCCTCACCGCGATGATCGGCATCGTCGGACCGGGGACGGTCGGCTACGGGATCTACGCGCACTGGGTGTTCCGCAGCGCGGCACCTGCCACCCAGTTCGCTGAAACCCCACCCGCGGCCCACGACCGGGGCGCACTGTCGCCATCGAGCTGAGGAGTCACACCATGGTTGACCGCAAATCGCAGGTATGGGCACGAATCGTGGTGGCCGTGTTGTTGCTACCCGCCTGGGCAGCGGCGATCCTGGCCGCCGAGAATGACCTGAGCGAACTCGGCGCCTGGTTCGACCCGCTGATGATCGGGTTGATGGCCGCTATCACCATCGCCGCGTGGATTGCGACCCGACACTCGCAACACTGATGGCGGCCATGCCGAACGCCGTGATGAGCAGGGCGGAACCCGTTGCCGTCACGCGAACTCCGGACCAGGCGACACCGACGGGGCGACGGGCAGCGCGGGCCTGGCTGGTCGCCGCCCGACGGCACGGCCGCGCGCACTTCCTTGCCGCGGGAGTGGCCGACGTGGTCGCCGGCGCCGCCGCCGTGGTCGGCAGCTGGTGCATGGCCACCCTGATCGTCGCCGGCATCGGCCCGCGGCAGCCCAGCGGACTGCACGGCGCAATCGTCGGCGTCGCCCTCGCCGCCCTCGGCGCCGCACTCGCCGCCCTGATCGCCGCTCGACTGGCCGAAGCAGGCGCCGTACGGGTCGAGACCGCTGTGCGCGACGAACTGCTCGAGCGGCTGCTGTGCGGCGACGCCGTCGACGAGTCGGTCACTCCCGCCGGCGCCGCGACGGCGGTCATGGTCCACCTCCCGCAGATCGGCGCCTACTTTCGCGGATATGCGCGGGCCGCGATCGCGACCGTGACCGTGCCTGCCGTGATCTTGGTCGCGGCCTTCCCGGCGAGCTGGGTGGTCGGCGTACTACTTCTCCTCGCGCTGCCGATAATCCCGATCAACATGGCGGTGACCGGTCTCGGTGCGACCGAGGTCAGCCGCCGGCAGATCATGCAGATCGACGAGCTCTCGGCCCAGGTGCTCGAGCGCCTCCAGGCAGCTTCCACGTTGCGTGCGCTCGGAGCCATCGAGCAGCAACGCCGGGTCGTGGAGCGGGCCGCGCAGGAACTGGCCCGCCGGACGATGGCCGTGCTGCGGGTCGCCTTCCTCGCCTCCACGGCTCTGGAATGGGTCTCGACCTTCGGCATCGGGATGGTCGCGATGTACACCGGAGCCACGCTGCTCGGCTATGTTCACGCGGCCCCGCTGCCGGCAGGCATCGCTCCGCGCTCAGCGGTGTTCGTCCTGCTGCTCGCCCCCGAATTCTTCCTGCCCCTGCGCCGCTTCGCCGCCGCGTACCACCAGGGCCAGGAGGCGATTGCCGCCGCGGAAGTTCTCCGGTCACTGACCGGAACCCGCCCCGTCACTCCAGATCGCGGTCGCGCGACGTGGACCGGGGTACCGCCCCGGGTCGAGATCCGCGACGTGAGCGTTCGCTATCCCACTCGCTCGTCGCAGGCGTTGACGGACATCACGTTCACCCTGCCGTCAGGGTCCGTCTTCGGTCTGGCCGGCGGTTCGGGAAGCGGCAAGTCGACTCTGCTCCGGGTCGCCGGGGGCTGGCTGGCCGCTACTGAAGGCCAGGTGCAGATCGACCGGCCGCCACCCGGCCAGGGACGGCGGGCCCTGTTGATCGCGCAGCGGCCGTACCTGTTCCCGGGCACGCTCGCCGACAACCTCGCCCTCGGCCAACCGGGGCTCACCGCTTGCCGGATGTGGGAAGCGATTGCCCGGGCTGAGCTGACAGAGGTGGTGCGCAAGCTGCCCGAAGGGTTGGACACCGTGCTCGGTGAGCGCGGTTGGGGGTTGTCCGCCGGCGAGGCGCAACGGATCTCCATCGCGCGCGCGTTCCTCAGTGACGCGGCGTTCCTGATCGTGGACGAGCCGACCGCCCACCTGGACCGGGACACGGAACGCAGCCTGATCGAGCCGCTGCGGGATCTGCTACGGGGACGGACGGCCCTGGTGGCCAGTCACTCCGATGTGGTGCTGGGGCTCGCGGACTACGTGATGACCCTCGAGGACGGGCACCTCCATGCTTGAGCTCGCATCCCCACTCGGGTCGAGGCCGGCGGGCACCCGGCTGGCGATCGGCCTGCTGCTCGCGATGACCGCGGCCCTCGCGTCCGCTGCTCTGATGGGGCTGGCCGGATGGTTCATCGTCAGGTCAGCCCAGACCGGCCTGTCCAGCACCTCCCACTTCTCCTGGCTCTATCCCAGCGCGGGGGTCGAGGCCTTGGCCGTCATTCGCACCGCCGCCCGCTACGGCGAGCGACTGTCCACGCATCGGTCGACCCTGGAGCTGCTGGCCCAGGTACGTACACGCCTGTTCGCCTCAGCCACGCGACTGCCGACGGCAAAGCTGCGGGCCCTGCGCAGTGGTGACCTGCTCGACCGGGTCCAAGCCGACGTCGACACCCTCGACCGGTACGTGCTCGCGGTGGCGGTCCCAGCGGTTGTGTGCACCGTCGTCGGCGCCGGCAGCCTGACGGTGTTGACCATCGTGCGCCCGTTGTTCGGCGCGACGGCGGGAGGCCTGGTGATCATCGCCCTGGCCACGAACCTGGCGATGGATCGGGGCAGTCGTCGTCTAGGCGGCCGGGTCGCGCTGGACCGATCCGCAGCCCGGTCCCGCCTCATCGAGGCGATCGAAGGCCGGGCCGAGCTGGCCGCCTACGGCGCGCGCGAGCTCGCGTACCACGAGCTCCGCGACCGCTTCTCGGCGCTGGATGTTCCAGCAAGGCGACTGTCGGTCAGGAACGCCCATGGGCAGGCCGTGATCGTGATCGCCGCCGGGCTGGCCGTCGCGGCGATCCTGGCCACCGGAACGGCCGGCCGGCGGCCACTGGATTCGGCGGTGCTCGCCTTCGCCGCCCTGCTCACACTGGCCTTGTTCGATGCCGCGAAGACGGTGGGCTCGATCGGCCAGGAGGCCGGGCGGGCCCGCGCGGCCTGGAACCGGTTGCGCGAGCTCACCGCGCCGGCCCCGGTCGCCGGGCTCGACATCGGGTCGACCGACGGGTGTGACCCCGTGCCACAGCGAGACGGCGCGCCGGTTGCCGACATCGTGGTCCGCCGGCTGTCGGGCGGATACGGGACGGATCCCGTGCTCCAGCTGGACCGCCTGGACGTCGCGGCCGGCAGCTTTGTCATCCTCTCCGGGCCCTCCGGCGCCGGAAAGACCACGCTGCTGTCCGTACTTGCAGGTGAGCAACCAGCCATGACCGGCCAGATCCGCGTCGGCGGAGTCGATCCGTACCGACTGAGCTATGAGCAGCGCAGCAGCTACCTCACCCTGGTCGAGGCGGACAGCGGCCTCCTCAGCGGCACCATCGAGGACAACCTGCGCCTCGCCCGTCCGGAGGCCAGCCGCTTCGAGCTCGACCTCGCCCTGTGCGTCGTGGTCCTCTGTGGCTCCGTCGAGCGCTCGACCGAGGTCGGACCGGCAGGCAGCTTCCTGTCCGGGGGCCAGCGCCGCCGGCTCGCCCTGGCCCAGGCCTACCTGCGCCGTCCCCGGCTGCTTCTGCTCGACGAGCCGACCGAGGGCCTCGACGATGCGACCGCCGTGCAGGTGTTGGCCAACCTGCGGGCGGCGCTGCCGGGCACGACGATCGTGGCGGCAATCCACGCACGCAACGCCGGAGAGGTCGTCCCGCGTGCCGACCGGGTGGTCCAGCTTGCCGCCGGCCGGCTCGTTCCGCACCGGGTCAGGTGAGTCCTTGACTGCGACGGGCGGGTAACCGATGAGCACGGATCTCGCGGGGCTCTGCGCCCGCCATCGCCGAGCGTTCAACGACCGCGACTTCGACGTCTGGCGGGAGCTGTTCCACGAGGATGTCGAGCTTCTCGTCGACGGCCAGCCGTTTCATGGCGTCGACGCTGCCATCGGTTACGGGGTCGCGAGCGTGAGCCAGTTCCCAGGCCTCACCATCGCCGCCGAGCGGATCGTCGCAGAATCCGACGACACGATCGTCTCCGAGATCCACCTCGTGAACGGCGATCCCGCCGCCGGGCAGGTGCGCCAGCAGGGCACCGTCTGTGAGATCTTCCAGGTGCGGGACGGGCGCATCGTGTCGATCCGCAGCTACTACATGCCCGAGCCGGCAGACCTCGCAGACGCGGTGCGGGTGCCGGCGCGCGGCGAGGCGGGCGTTGTCGCCGAGGAGCAGGCGGCGCTGCGGCGGGTGGCGACGCTGGTCGCGCGCGGGGTCTCGGCCGACGAGCTGTTCGCGGCCGTCACCGAGGAGACCGGCTGGCTGGTCGGCGCCGACACGACTTCGCTGATGCGCTTCGAGCCCGATGACACCGTCACCCTGGTGGCCGCATGGAGCAAACGGCAGGTCGACTTGCCGATCGGTACCAGCCGTCCCGTCGACGAGGCGCTGCGGTCGATGCGGGCGACCGGACGACCGTGGCGGTGGGGGCCGGCGCAGCTGCCGCCGACCGGACCGTTCGTGGAGGAGGCGCGTGCGCTCGGGATGCGGTCGTTCGTCGGGGTCCCGATCGTGGTCGACGGGGGAACGTGGGGTGTGGCGTTCGCATCCTCCACCGCCGAGCAGCCGTTCGCCGACGAGGCCGAGGCCCGGCTGGCAGGCTTCACCGAGCTGGTCGCGACCGCCATCGCCAACGCGCACGTCCGGGCGGAGCTGCGCGGGTTCGCCGAGGAGCAGGCCGCGCAGCGGCGCGTGGCGACTCTGGTCGCTACCGGGGCGCCGCCGGAGGAGGTGTTCGACGCGGTCGCCGCCGAGGTCGGCCGGCTGCTTGAGGTCGACTACGCGGTCCTGGTCCGGTCCGACCCGGGCGACATGATCACGGTCGTCGGTACGTGGACCAGCACCGGAGCCGCCGCCCCGTCCCCGGTCGGGCGGCGGTTCGAGCTGGGCGGCCGGAACGTGAGCACGATGGTGCTCAGGACCGGGCGGCCGGCACGCCTGGATGCGTACGCCGACGTGTCGGGGACCATCGGTAACACCGGCAGCCGTGACTGGGGTTTCCGCTCGTCGGTCGGCATGCCGATCGGCGTCGACGGGCGACCGTGGGGCCTCATCATCGTGGCGTACACCCGCGACCAGCCGTTGCCGACCGACACCGAGGCACGGCTGGCCGGGTTCACCGAGCTTGTCGGCACCGCGATCGCCGACGCCCAGGCGCGGGTGGAGCTGCGCAGCTTTGCCGAGGGCCAGGCAGCGCTGCGCCGGGTGGCGACCCTGGTGGCCCGGGCGCCGGCACCCGAGGAGGTGTTCGGCGCGGTCGCCGCGGAGGTCGGGCGGCTGCCGGGCTGCGACATCACCCTCCTCAATCGGTACGACCCAGACCGCGCCGCCACGGTCGTCGGTGCGTGGAGCAGCACCGGCGTCCTGCCCATCCCGGTCGGCACCCGGGTGCACATCGGCGGACGGAACGTGCCCACGCTGGTGTTCCAGACGCGCCTGCCGGCACGGATCGACGACTACACCGACGCCACTGGCCCGGTCGCCGACGTCGCCGCCGCGTGGGGGATCCGCTCAGCCGTCGGAGTCCCGATCAGCGCCGACGGACGACTGTGGGGGGTCATCAGCGTGGTGTCCACGGCTGCGGAGCCGCTGCCGGCGGACACCGAGGCCCGGCTGGCGGGCTTCACCGAGCTGGTCGGCACCGCGATCGCCAACGCCCAGGCGCGTACCGAGCTGCGCGGCTTCGCCGAGGAGCAGGCCGCGCTGCGCCGGGTGGCGACCTTGGGCGCGGTCGGCGCGCCGCCGGAGGAGATGTTCGCCGCGGTCACGAAGGAGGTCGGGCGAGTGCTTTCCGCCGACATCAACATCC
>JAWWOM010000292.1:0-2791 GCA_033851655.1 Frankiales bacterium | reverse complement strand
CTGAGCGCGCCCACCAGCTGGCGGGCTACCTCGAGGGGCGGGAGCCGACCGAGATCCTCGAGGACCTGCGCAGCTATGCCCGCCGGCGGCCCGGCGCTTTCCTTGCAGGGGCGGCAGCGCTCGGCCTCGTCGCCGGCCGGGTCGGGCGCGGGGTCAAGGACGCCGGACCCACCCCCTCGTCGGGCAGGGCGTCTCAGGACATGGCGTCTCGGGGCACGGCCGCGACCCGCGCGCAGACCGCAGAAACCTTCGAGACGCCCACCGCCTGGGAGACGTCACCGTTGGCCGACGGCTCGCTGATCAGCTCGACGGCGCCACCGCCGCTCACCGCACCGCCCGGCGAGTCCGAGTACGAGAGCGAGACGATCCTGATCCCCGGCCACGACGACCGGACGGTCGACCTGACCGACGACTACCAGTCCTCGCTGGTGGAGCCCGGAGACCAAGGGGTGACGCGCCGATGACCGCCCAGGAGACCGGCACCAGCGCGGCGTCCTACCCCCAGGAGTCCGAGGTCCGCAACCGTTCCGTGGGCGACATCGTCGGAGACATCCAGAAGGACCTCAGCACGCTCGTCCGCCAGGAGATCGAGCTGGCCAAGGCGGAGACCAAGCAGGAGGTCAGCAAGGCAGGCAAGGCCGCCGGCATGCTCGGCGGTGCCGGTTTCGCGGGCTACATGGTGGCGCTGTTCGCCAGCCTGACCCTCGCGTACGGCATCGGCACGTTCTGGCCGGCGTGGACCGGCGCCCTGATCGTGACCGCGATCTGGGGCATCGCGGGAGCAGTGCTCTACGCCCGCGGTCGGGAGCAGCTCACCGCAGTGCACGGCCCCCGCAACACCGTGGAAACCGTCAAGGAGGATGCCGCATGGGCACGTCACCCGACCAGTTGAGGACCGAGATCGAGCAGACCCGCGCCGGGCTGACGCACAACGTCGACACTCTCGCCGAGAAGGTCAGCCCGTCAGCTGTCGCCCACCGGCGGGCGGCGGACGCCAAGGGCGCCCTGGCCGGGGTCAAGGACAAGGTGATGGGGTCCTCGCACGACGCCGGCGGTCGCATCGGGGACACCGCGTCCACGATGGGCGACAGGGCCTCCGGCCTCGGCGACGCGCTGTCCGAACGGGCGTCGTCCGTGGGCGACACCGTGGCGGCGGCTCCGGGCGCCGTACGGGACCGGGCGCAGGGCAACCCCCTCGCTGCGGGCATCATCGCCTTCGGTGCGGGGCTGCTGGTCTCCTCGCTGCTGCCGGCGACGGAGCGCGAGCAGCAGGCGGCCATGGCGCTCAAGGAGAAGGCAGAGCCCGTGACCAGCCAGCTCAAGGAGGAGGCCAAGGACCAGGCGCAGCAGCTCAAGGAGTCACTGGCGCCGGCCGCTCAGGAGGCGGTCGACTCGGTGAAGTCGACCGCTCAGGACGCAGCCGCCGCCACCAAGGAGCAGGCGACGGCCGCGGCGGGTGAGGTGGCCGACCACGCCAAGGGTGCCGCCGCCGAGACCCGGGCCGACGTGGCGGACCACGCGGCGGAGGCCAGGAACGAGATCGGGTCCGACAGCTCAGGGACGTCGGTCTATCCGTCGGACCCGCTGGCCGAGTCCTCGACCCCGACCCGCTCCAACTACAACTACTAGGCACTGGGCGCTACGGACAAGTTCTCAGCAACGCACGACGAGGGGCGCGACCGCGAAGGTCGCGCCCTTCGGGCTGAGGCGATCAACGGGACGCGTACCGGGCCTCAGGACCGCTGCGTGGCCCACAGCGCGATCCCGCCGCGAAGCCCGGCGCTGTTGTCGACCAGGCTCACGTCCGCTGGGAGGTCGAGGGTGACCTTGGTCGAGTTGCCGCCGCCGATCCACAGGTGGTCGAAGAAGAGCAGAGCACGCAGGGTGCCGATGGTCTTGTCCACCCGCTTGTTCCAGCGCTTGCCGCCGATCTTCTTGCGAGCGGCGTCGCCGATGTACTCGTTGTAGGTCTTGTCCCGCCACAGCGGGTGGTGGGCGAGCTCGAGATGCGGTGTCAGCACGCCGTTCTCGAAAACGGCGGTGCCTACGCCGGTGCCGAGCGTGATCACCAGCTCGACGCCCTTGCGGCTCACGACGGCCGAGCCCTGCATGTCGGCATCGTTGGCCAGCCGGGTCGGCCTGCCCAGCGCCCGGTCCAGCGCGCCGGCCAGGTCGAACCGGTCCCACGCCCTGACCAGGTCCGGCAGCACCTCGGTCCCGGGCCCCGACCTGGTGATGAAGTGCGGAGCGGAGAGCACCTTGCCGGCGCGGACGTAGCCCGGGAAGCCCGCAGAGATCCGGTCATAGCCGGAAAGGCTGCTGGCCAAGGCAACCAGCTCCGTGACCATCTTGTCCGGTGGCAGCGGATAGGTCGTCTCGACCCGCACCCGCTCCCCGATCAGCGAACCGGAGACGTCGAGCACTGCCGCCTTGAGCCCCGTACCCCCGATGTCGAAGGCCAGCGTCAGCGGTCCGGCGTGCAGAGCCGGGCCCGGCAGCGCGCTGTCGGCGAGCTCGGTCATGTGAGCCTCTCGGTGACGGTGGCATCCAGGTTCCAGCGGACGACGACCGGCCGGCCGTGCTCGTCGCCGAGGACGGAGACCGACCCGGCACCGAGAGTGAACTCCGCGCCGGCGGCGGCCTCCCGCCCGATCCAGCAGGCCGTCAGCACACGCAGCAGGTGGGCGTGCGCGACGACCGCGACATCGCCGTCGGCCAGCGCGCCGCGGATGCGGTCGAGCGTTCCCCTGGCCCGGTCGGCGACGTCCTCCAGTGACTCACCCTTGGTGGC
>JAWWOM010000263.1:0-4171 GCA_033851655.1 Frankiales bacterium | reverse complement strand
GATACCGATGCCGTCGTCATCGACCCGCAGGGTGACCCAGCCGGCCGCTTGCTCGGCGGTGACAGACACATGTGGGGGCTGGTCCGGGTGGCGGAACTTCAGCGCGTTGCTCAACAGGTTCTGCAGCAGGCTCTCCAGCTGGTGCCGATCGCACCACACCGAGGGCAGCGGTCCGATGTCGACAGTGGCACCTGTCTCGTGCACGGTGGTGCCCAGTGACGTGCACACCTGCGCCAGTACGACGGCGGTGTCCACAAGGCTGCTCTCCGGCTCGACCCGCAGGAACCGGGAGTACTCGAGCAGGTCGTCGATAAGTGCACGCATCCGGACACTGGCGTCGACGATGTGGGTCATGTAGCGCCGGCCGCGCTCGTCGAGGACCTCGTCGTAGCGACGCTCCAACATCTCGACGTACCCGGTCATCACCCGCAGTGGCTCGGACAGGTCGTGCGAGGCGACGTAGGCGAACTGCTCGAGGTCACGATTGCTGCGGGTCATGGCCACATTGTGACGCTGCAGCTCCGCCCGCGTGTGGTCGAGCGCGATGGCCAGATCCACCCGCTCCGACACATCCGCAACTGTCGTGGCCACAGCGACGACCGTTCCCGCCGCATCGCGCAGTGGTGACGCACTCACGTTCACCGGGATCAGAGCCCCGTCGCTGCGGCGGTGCCAGCTGTCGAAGCGTTCCACCCGCTGTCCGGCCAGCGAGGCCCGATGGACCGCCAGCAGCTGCTCACGGCTCTGGGGCGGCAGCAGCCTGTCGGCTGCCTGCCCGAGCATGTCCGCCGCGAGATAACCGTAGATGCGCTCTGCGCCGGCGTTCCAGCTGACCACAATGCCCTGGACATCCTGACAGAAAATGCCGTCAGCTGACGCCTGCACGACCTGCGCCAGCAGCCTCACGTCATTGTCCAGCAGGAGGGCTGGCCCTGTCCGGTTCACGTCCGGAACCACAGACGACGGCATTCTCCAAGTGCTGGGTGGCAGGACGTGTACGGCTTCATCTGAGCCTGCTTCCGGAGGTCGATCGGCTCGGTGCAGTACCGGGCCCGCGCCTCTGACGAGAGGAGTCCGAGAGCCTCCGCCTCTCCGAACGTACCTTGTCCGGACATCCGCAACCTCAGAATGGAGAATCCGGATGTGTGGCGGCCCCGCGGGCTGCGCGCTACGCAGGAAATGCTCGGGCAGGAGGCTCCACCGACCACGGTCAGGCCAGCTCCGGCGGGCCAGCAGAACGGTCGGGACGAATAGCCCGATTCCGGCGTAAAAGGCCGCGCAGGTCACCGTGAAACGAGGCCGAGCAGAGCCATGTGGATCGCTAATGGCCAATCCCAGCCGGCGTTGGTGAATTCCGGCAGTACAGGACTATCTGTTGCGCATGGTCACGCCTGGCGTCCACCGTGGTGAGGAAGAAGGTCGTCACCGAACGTTCGCTCCCCACTTGATCCGAGTGCGCTACTTCCACCGGAAGTGCACGAAGACCCGCCCGAAGTTCTTGGAGTCCTTCTCCAAGCGGTGATAGAGCGGCTTGACGTCCTTCTGCTCGAGGAACCGGATCACGTGCTTCTTCAGCGCCCCGGAGCCCTTGCCGGGGATGATCTCGATCAATGGTGCCTTCTTGGCGATCGCCTCGTCGATGACGCCGCGCAGTGCCCGATCGATGTCCCCGCCGCGGTTGTAGATGTCATGCAGGTCCAGCTTGAGCTTCACCGTCCCACCTGCTCCCGCTCGCCGTCGCGCTGACGGTACGCCTGGATCCTGATGGCCGGAGGGCCCCGCTCGACAAACCGGAACAATTCGGACGCCCGAAACCATTGACCCGCTTCGTTCAAGCCTTGTACCATCCCGCGTAGCCAGGGCGGAGCCACCTGCTGAACCGGCACCTGGACCTCCGTGCGCAGCTCTGTTCATCCAATGGAGGAGAACCAGATGTCGTTGGCATTCAACAGATCCCGCCTCGCGGCGGTGGGCACGTCGATCGCTGTCGTTGCGGGCACGCTGGGCCTGACCGGTGTGGTCACGGTCGCGGCTCCGGTCGTCGCACACGCCGCCGTCCCTGCCCCTCCCGCAGGCTTCACGACCACCTGGAGCGACGACTTCAACGGCGCCTCCGGCAGCGGGGCAGACGCCAACTTCAGCTATGACACCGGGCCCGGCAGCTCGTTCGGCACCGGCGAGATCGAGACGATGACCAACAGTACGGCCAACGTCTACCAGGACGGCGCCGGCCACCTCGTACTCAAGGCGCTGCACACCGGCACCGACCCGAGCTCCGGCTGGACGTCCGGCCGCCTGGAGACGCCGGCAACGTTCGGCGCGGCTGCCGGCGGCATCGTACGGATGGAGTCGGTGATCCAGCAGCCCAACCTGACGACCGCCAACGGCGCCGGGTACTGGCCGGCCTTCTGGATGCTCGGCTCGACCCTGCGCTCCGGGGTCCCCTGGCCGACGTCCGGTGAGGTCGACATCCTCGAGGACATCAACAGCCGGAGCTCCGTCTTCGGCACGCTGCACTGCGGCACCAATCCCGGCGGCCCCTGCAACGAGTCCAGCGGCATCGGCTCCGGTGAGCACGCCTGTCCCGGCTGCCAGACCGGCATGCACGACTACGCGGTGGAGATAGACCGGTCGGTGAGTCCTGAGCAGATCCGCTGGTACCTCGACGGAACCAACTACTTCACCCTGAACGCCAGCCAGGTCGACGCGGCCACATGGACCAACGCCGTCGACCACAGCTTCTTCATCATCTACGACCTCGCTATGGGCGGCGGCTTCCCCGCTGCCTTCGGCGGCGGTCCGAACGCCGCCACCGTCTCGGGCGGCGCCATGGTCATCGACTCGCTCGCCGTCTACAACAAGGGACCGGTCTCCGGCACGTACGCCACCTCCACCGCGACCGGCGCGATCACCTCCGGCATCGCCGGCAAGTGCATGGAGGACGGCGGCGGCAACACCGCCAACGGCACAGCGGTAGTGATCGACAACTGCGGCGCCGCCGGCCAGACCTGGAGCACGTACTCCGACAGCACGCTGCGTACCGGTGGCAAGTGCCTCGACGCCGCCGCCGCAGGGACGGCCAACGGCACCAAGCTGCAGGTCTACGACTGCAACGGCTCGCCGGCACAGGTCTGGCAGGCCTCCGGCGGCGGCTACAAGAACCCGCAGTCCGGTCGCTGCATCGACGACCCGGCCGGCTCGACCACGAACGGGACCCAGGTCCAGCTCTTCGACTGCAACGGCAGCGCCGAGGAGCAGTGGTCGACGCCGGGCGGCAGCAGCACCACGTCCCCCACGAACATCGCGCAGGGCAAGCCGACCACGGCGTCCTCGGTGGAGAACGCCGGCACCCCGGCGGCGAGCGCAACCGACGGCAACACCGGCACCCGCTGGTCCAGCGCGGCCAGTGACCCGCAGTGGCTCCAGGTCGACCTCGGCCAGTCGTACAACATCAGCCAGGTGACCCTCAGCTGGGAGGCGGCGTACGGCAGGTCGTACCAGATCCAGACGTCGGCGGACGGCACCAGCTGGACCTCGATCTACTCCACCACGACCGGGACCGGGGGCAACCAGACGCTCAACGTCACCGGGTCAGGGCGCTACATCCGGATGTACGGCACGGTGAGAGCGACGCAGTACGGCTACTCACTCTGGGAGTTCGCCGTTGCCGGAACCCCTGGCACCACCACCACGAGCACCTTGCTGTCGCAGGGCAGGCCGACCACCGCGTCCTCCTCGGAGAACGCCGGCACCCCGGCGGCCGCCGCGACGGACGGCAACACCGGCACCCGGTGGTCCAGTGCCTTCAGTGACCCCCAGTGGCTCATGGTGGACCTCGGTGCCACGCACAGCATCAACAAGGTGGTCCTCAACTGGGAGACCGCCGCCGGCAAGGCCTACCAGATCCAGACGTCACCCGACGGCAACACCTGGTCGACCATCTACACCACGTCCGCCGGGGCCGGCGGGACGGTGACCCTCAACGTCACCGGCTCGGGGCGCTACGTCCGGATGTACGGGACCGCGCGCACCACCGCCTACGGCTACTCGCTGTGGGAGTTCCAGGTCTACGGCAGCTGATCGACGGCATGCCGCGCAGATGAGACACCCTCATCTGCGCGGCATGGACCGCCGATAGAGTGAGCGTCGTGTCTGTCACCGACCGCGTCCA
>JAWWOM010000261.1:0-3354 GCA_033851655.1 Frankiales bacterium | reverse complement strand
TGGCCAGCCCCGCCGCGATCTCGTCCGAAGTCAGGAAGCCCTGCTCCTTGCCTCGGGTGATGAGGTCCTTGACCTCGTCGACCTGGGCCTCGCGCGGCAGTGCAGTGGGGCTCACAGTGTGCCTCTTCCGAAAACCGTCCGACCAACCGGTGACAGCCCGTGTTCTGACCTAGTGTGCCTCGTCAGTGGCGAAATGGTGGCGCTCGCCTGGTGTCCGCTCCTCACAGGTCCCCGATCGCCTGTTCGCGCAGGGCCCGACGGTACTGCTCGAGGGCGAACAGCTCACCGGCCAGCTTGTTGTAGGCGTCCGCCTGCTCGAGCGGATTGATCCGCTGCAGCCGGGACTTTACCTCTTCCAGCCGCCGGGTGACCCCTCGCAGCTGGAGGCTGGCCAGCTGCATGCCCACGTACTTCTGGTCGACCTCGCGGTCGGTCAGGATCGGCTCGACCGCGAGCTCGGTCGCCAGGCCGCGGCTGAAGTCGGTCAGGGCCGCGGCGGTCACGGCTTGTATCCAGCCGGGTCCACCGGTGCTCGAGGCGCAGCCGCCGGCAGCTGCGATCGCTGCCCGTACGGAGCGGTAGGCGGCCGAGGTGTACATCTCGTCCTCGAGGGCGTCGAAGACCGGGCCGGCCAGCACCGGTCGCTGCATCGCGATCTTGAGCGTCTCGCGCTCGCTGAACAGCTCGCGGTCGTGCGGAGACGGCCGGTCCTGCTCGCTGCGCTGGGCGGGTGCCACGGCGGCGCTGCGCCGGCCGGCCGGGGCGGCTGCCGGTTGCCCGGCCACCTCGGCGACCTTGGTGAGCACGGTGTCGACGTCCATGCCGAGCCAGCCGGCGAGCTGGCGGGCGTACTCCGGGCGCAGCGCCCGGTCCTTGAGCTGGGCGACCACCGGTGAGGCGGCCGCGAGTGCCTGGACCCGGCCCTCGGGGATGTCCAGGTCGTAGCGCGCGAGCACGGTACGGATCGCGAACTCGGCCAGCGGGATCCGGTGCTCCACCAGGTCCCGTACGGCGGCGTCGCCCTTGGCCACGCGCAGGTCGCACGGGTCCATGCCGTTCGGCTCGACGGCCACGAAGGTCTGGGTGACGAACTTCTGGTCGTCGGCGAAGGCCCGCATCGCCGCCTTCTGGCCGGCCGCGTCACCGTCGAACGTGAAGATGACCTCGCCGCGGAACTCGTCCTGATCCATCAGCAGCCGGCGCAGCACCTTGATGTGGTCCTCGCCGAAGGCGGTGCCGCAGGTGGCGATCGCGGTGGGGACGCCGGCCAGGTGCGCCGCCATCACGTCGGTGTAGCCCTCGACGATGACGGCACGCCCCTGCCGGGCGATCTCGCGCTTGGCCGTGTGCAGCCCGTACAGGACGTGGCTCTTCTTGTAGAGCGCGGTCTCCGGGGTGTTGATGTACTTGCCCGGCATCGTGTCGTCGTCGTAGAGCTTGCGGGCGCCGAACGCGATGACGTCACCGGAGATGTCGCTGATCGGCCAGATCAGCCGGCCGCGGAACCGGTCGATCGGACCGCGCTGGCCCTCGCTGGCGAGGCCGGAGTCGATCAGCTCCTGGGCCGAGAAGCCTTGCGTACGAAGGTGTCTGACCAGGTTGTCCCAGCCCTTGGGGGCGTAACCGACCTTGAACTGCTCGGCGGCGGCCTGGTCGAACCCGCGCTTGGCCAGCTCCTCGCGGCCGATGGCCGCCTCGGCCGACACCCGCAGCTGCTCGGCGTAGAAGTCGGCGGCAGCGGTGTTGGCCAGGACCAGCCGGGCCCGCTGGTTGTGCTCCTGGCGCGGGGCGGCTCCGCCCTGCTCGTACCTCAGCTGTACGCCGACCCGTGCGGCCAGTCGCTCGACGGCGTCGCGGAAGTCGAGGTGGTCGATCTTCTGGACGAAGCTGATGACATCGCCGTTCTCAGCGCAGCCGAAGCAGTGGAAGAAACCCTGCTCGGCGTTGACGTTGAACGACGGCGAGCGCTCGTCGTGGAAGGGGCACAGGCCGGTCAGCCGGTTGCCGACGCGGCGCAGCTGCAGGTGCTCACCGACGATCTCGGCGATGGGTGCGCGCTCCCGTACCAGCGCCACATCCTCGTCACGGATCCGTCCGGCCACGAGCGCCTGCCACCTCCCCACCCGGGTCCGACAGCACCTCCCGGACCGGACGAGTATAGGCGCGGACGTAGGCTTGCCGGCATGCCGACAACGGACAAGCTGCCGCCGGGCCCGCACTACGAGCCGGTGACCAGCTGGCGCGAGATCACGTTGTGGCTGGTCGGCATCGCCGCGATCGTGGCCGGGGCAGCGTTGGCCCTCATCTACCTGACCTGAGCCTGGAGTGCCAGGCGGCGGCTGACGGGTCGGTGAGCGACGCGACCTGGTCGATGACCACGCGCAGCCGGGCCCGGTCGTCGGGAGCCCGGTGCCAGACCTCGCGCAGGGCCGGCTCGAGCTGCTCGGGATGGCGGGTGAGCAGGTCGACCAGCTCGGTGAGCAGGGCCCGCTGCTGCTCCTGCACGGCCCGCCGGCCCAGCATCACGTAGTGCACGGCTACCGCCTTGAGCAGCTCGCACTCGGCCCGCGTCCGCTCCGGCACGATCACGTCGGCCCCGTACCGTCGCAGGACGCCGTCCCCGTACTCCGCCCTGGTCGCCTGGACCACCGCAGCGGTCAGTCGCGCGGTGAGCTCACTGGTCATCGCCTTGACGGCGGCCTGCGCCCGCAGCGTCCCGTCGTAGTGGTGCACCCACCACGGCTGCGCCGACAGCTCCTGGTACAGCGCTTCCAGCTCGTGGGCGGCCGCACAGCCGGTGAGCGCCGCCAGGTGGACGACCTCGTCGACGTCGATCCGGTCCAGCGGGACCTGGCCTGAGTGGATGCCGTCCTCGAGATCGTGTACGGAGTAGGCGACGTCGTCGGCCCAATCCATGACCTGCGCCTCGACGCAGCGCCGCTCTCCCGGCGAGTCCTCGCGCAGCCACCCGAACACCGGCAGGTCGTCGGCGTAGGCACCGAACTTCGTGGTGCCTTCCCTTGCCGGCCAAGGATATTTGGTCGCTGCGTCGAGCACGGCGCGGGTCAGGTTGAGCCCGACGGAGCGCCCGTCGGCGTCGAGGACCTTGGCCTCGAGCCGGGTCAGGACGCGCAGGCTCTGGGCGTTGCCCTCGAAGCCGCCACAGGCCGCCGCCGCGTGCGCCAGCGCCGTCTCCCCGTTGTGCCCGTACGGCGGATGCCCGAGGTCGTGAGCCAGGCACGCGGCGTCGACGACGTCGGGGTCAGCGCCGAGGGCACCGGCCAGCTCGCGGCCGACCTGAGCGCACTCGAGGGAGTGGGTGAGCCGGGTCCGCGGGAAGTCGTCCTCGCCGAT
>JAWWOM010000251.1:0-3691 GCA_033851655.1 Frankiales bacterium | reverse complement strand
GCACCGGCAGCCGCGGGAAGCTGTTGGGCGACGGGTCGGCCACCAACAACGCGACCAGTGGAGAGCCAGCCCCGGCCAGCAACGGCTCGACGTTGGCCTCGAACCAGGACAGCAACCCGTCCTCTGCCGGCTCGGCCAGCAGGATCAGGGTCGCGGCCCGCACGTCCCCGCGCTGCGCCCGCCCTCGCCCCCGGTGCCCGCCGAAACCGCCGTGGCCGTCGAACCCCCGGCCACCCCCTGACCCATGTCGTTCGTGCCCGCCCGGTCCACCGGGCTCGTGCCCGGGACCGTCGGGGTGGTGCCGCCTCCGGCGGCCATCTCGTCCGTATCGCATTGGCGTTCTCCTTTCTGCGATAGGTCGAAGATATATCGCGACCGAGCGGTAGTCAACGATAGGCCGCTGCAAGGTGCGCTGCTCAGCGCAGTCGGGACCTCGGGGTCGGGACGAGGCGGAGCACCTGCTCCTGCCCGCGCGTGCGACGGGTGAGCTCGCCCGCGACGGCGCTCCAGCCCGCCGACGCCTGCAGCGCCGCCTGGTGGTCGGCGAACGCCGGCTCCCCGCTGAAGCCGCTGACCCTGACCAGGACCCGCTCCCCCTCCCGTACGGGTAACCGGGGGAAGGTGTTCGGCGAAGAATCGGTCACCAGCAGGGCGACCAGCGGCGAGCCGGCCGCGGCCAGCAACGGCTCGACGTCCGTCTGGAACCAGGACAGAAACCCGTCCTCGGCCGGCTGGTCCAGCGGCAGGACGGTGACGACCACCAGCGGACCCGCCGCGTCGGCGAAGGGCACGACCGGGCGCAGCAGCAGGACGTCGTCGGAGTCGATCATGGTGGCGTTGGCCGCGTGCTTGTGGGTCTGCCAGACCGGGCCGTCGTAGAACGCCTCGAGCCCGGCCCTGCGCGCGGGCAGGTCAGGGAACCCGCGGAACCAGACGAACCGGTCCGGGTCGTCCAGGTCGCGGAACGTCCCGATCACCCGCAGCCCGTTGGTCTCCTGCGGCTCGACGAACTCGCGATCGAACAGCGCCACCAGGTCATCGCGCCGGCCCGGGTGCAACACGTACTGCCTCAGCTCGACGATCTCCATGGCCGGACAGTAGGCGATGGCACCGACAGGAGTCGTCAGGTCGTGGCTGAGCGAGCCGCCGCCGCTGCGGCCTTTGCCTGCTTCTTGTAGGCCCGGACCTGCTGCAGCGAGGCGGCGTCGCGGATGTCGGCGACGGAGAGCAGGCTGCCGGTCTCCCCGTACGCGCCGGCGCTGGTCTGCCAGCCCTGCGGGGTCACGCCGAACTGCTTGCCCAGCAGGGCCACGAAGATCTTGGCCTTCTGCTCGCCGAAGCCCGGCAGCGCCTTGATCCGGCGGAGCAGCTCCGGGCCGTCCGTGGCCGTCCTCCAGACGGCGGCGGCATCGCCGGCGTAGTCGCTGACCACGGCCTGGCACAACGCCTGAACCCGCGCGGACATCGCGCCCGGGAACCGGTGCAGGGCAGGCGGAGTGGCGAAGATCGTGGCCAGCTCCTCGGGATCACGCCCGGCCAGGTCGGCGGCGTCGAGGTCGCAGCCGAGCCGTTGGCTGAGCACGTACGGAGAGGTGAAGGCCTTCTCGAGGGGGATCTGCTGGTCGAGCACCATGCCGATCAACAGCGCCAGCGGGCTGCTGGCGAGCAGCGCGTCAGCCTCAGGCACCTGGGAGAGCCAGAGGGTCGGGGTCGTCGCGCGCACCATGGCTAGAAGGTGAACTGGCCGACGGCGATGGCGACGAACAGGATCGTGAGATAGGTGATGGACCAGTGGAACAGCCGCATCGGCTTGGGGTTGTCGCCCCGGGAGACCCGGGCCCGCAGCAGGTGCGCCTCACGCAGGAACATCACGCCGAGCACCAGCGCCGAGCCGAGGTAGAGCCAGCCGGCATTGCCGATCGGCACCAGCAGCAACGAGGTGGCGACCATCGCGTACGAGTACCACGTGATCTGCCGCGCCACGGTCGCGGCATCGGCAACGACCGGCAGCATCGGCACACCTGCCGCCGCGTAGTCGTCCTTGAACTTCATCGCCAGCGCCCAGAAGTGCGGCGGGGTCCAGAAGAAGATGACACCGAACAGGACAACCGCCGGCCAGCCGACGTCGCCGGTCACGGCCGACCAGCCGATGAGGACCGGGAAGCAGCCGGCAGCACCGCCGATGACGATGTTGTTGGGCGTACGGCGCTTGAGGCCGAGGGTGTAGACGAAGACGTAGACCGCGATCGCGCCGTCGGCCAGCAGCGCCGACGGCCAGTTGACCGCGAAACCGAACAGGCAGGTGGCCGCGACCCCGAGCAGGATGCCGAACCGCAGCGCCTCGACCGGGGCCACCAGCGACCTTGCCTGCGCCAACGGTCGGCGGGCCGTGCGCTTCATCAGCTGGTCGATGTCGCGGTCGACGTAGCAGTTGATCGTGTTGGCGCTGCCCGCTGCCAGGGTGCCGCCGACCAGGGTCAGCAGGACGAGACCCCAGGACGGCCAGCCGCGCTCGGCCAGCACCATCGCCGGAACCGTCGTGACCAGCAGCAGCTCGATGATCCGCGGCTTGGTCAGCGCGACCAGGGCTTGCAGGACCGCCCCGACCTCCCGTCTGCCGGTGACCGGGTCGCGGCCGGACGACGGGACTTCGGAGGCCTCCCGGGCCGCGGAAGCAAGAGTCGTCACAGGTCAGAAGTCCTTGGAGGCAGGTGAAGGGGTGGGGCGCTGGTTGCCGTCGCTGATGCTACGCCCGGCCCGGCCGAACTGCCGGGCCGGGGCGCTTTGCGTCGTGTGGCGCGGGTAGGCTTCGCTCAGCGAGATCTTGCCGTGACCTGACGGCCTCGAGCCCCGACCCAGCCATCTCCCGCGCTTCTGGCGCCCTTCCGGACGCCGCCCCCGAGAGGAGTACACCCCCCGGTGAGCAAGCAGACACTCGAGTGGACGGACGCCGACAACGCTGCCGTCAACGTCATACGGGCACTCGCGATGGACGCGGTGGAGGAAGCCGGCTCGGGTCACCCGGGCACCGCGATGAGCCTTGCGCCCGCGGCCTACCTGCTGTTCCAGAAGCTGCTCCGCCACGACCCCACCGCTCCGGACTGGGTGGGTCGCGACCGGTTCGTGCTCTCTGCCGGGCACTCGAGCCTCACGCTGTACATCCAGCTCTACCTCTCCGGCTACGGCCTCACCCTCGAGGACATCAGCCACCTCCGGCAGTGGGGCAGCCTGACCCCCGGCCACCCGGAGCACGGGCACACCCTCGGCGTGGAGGCCACCACCGGCCCGCTCGGCCAGGGCGTGGGCATGGCGGTGGGCATGGCGATGGCCGCCCGCCGCGAGCGCGGGCTGCTCGACCCGGACACAGCCCCGGGGCAGAGTCCGTTCGACCACACCATCTGGTGCTTCGCCTCCGACGGGGACCTCGAGGAGGGCATCAGCTCCGAGGCCTCGAGCATCGCCGGCACCCAGGAGCTCGGCAACCTCGTCATGCTGTGGGACGACAACCACATCTCCATCGAGGACGACACCAACATCGCCTTCACCGAGGACGTCGTGGCCCGTTACGCCGCCTACGGCTGGCACGTCCAGGAGGTCGACTGGCTCGCCGCCGACGGCGCGTACGAGGAGAACGTCGGCGCCCTTCACGACGCCTTCGTCGCCGCACGTGCCGTGACCGACAAGCCGTCGT
>JAWWOM010000246.1:0-8254 GCA_033851655.1 Frankiales bacterium | reverse complement strand
GCAGGTCGCCGTCGTCGTTGACGTGGACGATCTTGGCCAGCTCGTCGTTGTCGAGGACCGGGAACTTGAGGACGACCTGGCGGCAGCTGGCCGGCGTCGGGTCGAGCAGGTTGCCCTCGCCGCCGGTCGCCGTACCGAGCGACGTCACGAGCTCCTCGCGGATCGCGTCCAGCGGCGGGTTGGTCACCTGGGCGAACAGCTGGGAGAAGTAGTCGTAGAGCAGCCGGGCCCGGTCGGAGAGCACTGCCACCGGGGTGTCCGAGCCCATCGACCCGATCGGCTCGGCGCCGGTGCGGGCCATCGGGGACAGGATGATCCGCACCTCCTCCTCGGTGTAGCCGAAGGTCTGCTGGCGGCGCAGCACCGACTCGTGGCTGTAGACCACGTGTTCCCGCTCGGGCAGCGCGTCGAGCTGGACCAGGCCGGCGTGCAGCCACTCCTGGTACGGCTTGGCAGCGGCGAGCTCGGCCTTGACCTCCTCGTCGTCGACGACGCGGTGCGCCTCGAGGTCGACCAGGAACATCCGGCCCGGCTGCAGCCGGCCACGGCGGATGACCTTGCTCGGCGGGATGTCCAGGACGCCGACCTCACTGGCCAGCACGACGAGGTTGTCGTCGGTCAGCCAGTACCGCGCGGGGCGCAGCCCGTTGCGGTCGAGGACGGCGCCGATGACCGAGCCGTCGGTGAAGGTGACGCAGGCCGGCCCGTCCCAGGGCTCCATCAGCGAGGCGTGGAACTGGTAGAACGCCTTGCGCTCCGCCGCCATCTCGGTGTGGTTCTCCCACGCCTCCGGGATCATCATCAGCACCGCGTGCGGCAGGCTGCGGCCGCCGAGGTGCAGCAGCTCGAGCACCTCGTCGAAGCTGGCCGAGTCGCTGCCCTTGGGGTCGACGATCGGGTAGAGCCGGTTGAGGTCGCCGGGGATCAGCGGCGAGTCCAGCAGCGCTTCCCGGGCCCGCATCCAGTTGCGGTTGCCCTTGACCGTGTTGATCTCGCCGTTGTGCGCGATGTAGCGGTAGGGATGAGCGAGCGGCCAGCTCGGGAACGTGTTGGTGGAGAACCGGGAGTGCACCAGGGCGAGCGCACTGGCGAAGCTGGGGTCGTGCAGGTCGGCGTAGAACTCGCCGAGCTGGGGGGCGGTCAGCATGCCCTTGTAGGTGACGGTGCGGGCCGAGAGGCTGCCGAAGTAGACGCCGACCTCGTGCTGGACCCGCTTGCGCAGGCAGAACGCCTGCCGCTCGAGGGTCATCACGTCGCAGGCGGTGGCCGGCTTGAGGAACAGCTGGCGCATGAGGGGCATCGCCGCCCTGGCGGTCGGGCCGAGGATCGACGGCTCGACCGGCACGTCGCGCCAGCCGAGGACCTCGAGGCCCTCCTCTCCGGCGAGCTGGCCGATCTGGGCCACGGCCTTGTCGACGGCGGCGACGTCGTCCGCCGGCAGGAACGCGATGCCCATGGCGTAGCCGCCGACCGGCGGGAGCTCGAACCCGGTCACCGTACGGAAGAAGGAGTCCGGCAGCTGGACGAGGATGCCGGCCCCGTCGCCGGTGTTCTCCTCGCTGCCGGTGGCGCCGCGGTGCTCGAGGTTGTTCAGTGCGGTGATGCCCATGGCCACGACGTCGTGGCTCTGGGTGCCGGTGATGTCGGCGACGAACGCGACGCCACAGGCGTCATGCTCGTGAAGACCGTCGTAGAGGCCCTGTGCGGGCGGGCTGCCGAAAGACATGCGGACCGGGTTCCTGTCGTCTCGCTGCGGAGGTTGCGCGGTGTGAGGGTGCGCAAACTGCGGGACGACGTTGGCCCAAGATGTGCGATCAGGTTACACGATGGACATACAGCGCGCCCCCGGGATAACCGGCTAGTTGACCGA
The DNA here is from genome assembly GCA_033851655.1 of Frankiales bacterium. Taxonomy (GTDB): domain Bacteria; phylum Actinomycetota; class Actinomycetes; order JAWWOL01; family JAWWOL01; genus JAWWOL01. Next base: position 6,384 of record JAWWOM010000246.1, on the reverse strand, counting down.
GCCGACGGCCAACCCGACGCCGTACGAGGCCGCGGCCGCGACGACGCCGAGCGCGAGCTGGCGGCTGCCGGCGAAGATCCAGGACCGGGCGGTCAGGGCGGCGACGGCCGTGCCGGCGGCGAACAGCGCGACGGCTGTCAGCACCAGCGACCACAGCAGGATGGTTGCGCCGAAGAAGTAGGGCAGCAGCGGGACGAGGGCCCCGAAGGCGAAGGCGACGAACGAGGAACCGGCGGCGAGGTAGGGGCTCGGCAGGTCGTCCGGGTCGACGCCCAGCTCCTCACGGGCATGCACCCGCCAGACCTGCTCGGGATCGACGGAGAGCTGGCGGGCGACCTCTGCCGCGAGCTCCGGCGTGAGGCCGCGAGCGCGATAGATCGCCGCCAGCTCGGCCTGCTCGGCCTCCGGCGCGTCGAGCAGCTCGGCCTTCTCGGTCTCGATCTCGGCCTGGATCAGCTCGGCCTGAGAGGCGACCGAGACGTACTCCCCGGTTGCCATCGACACGCTACCGGCCGCCAGCCCGGCGAACCCGGTGAGCAGCATGGTGTGGGTGCTGACATGACCACCGGCCACGCCGGAGAGCAACGCGATGTTCGAGACCAGTCCGTCCATCACACCGAAGACGGCGGGGCGCAGCCACCCACCGGTGACGTCACGATGCGAGTGGTGGATCTCGGCGCGTGCTGCCGGGGCGGACGTACTCACCAGTTCAGGCTACCGGCGGCTGTCCGGATGTCCCAATCGCACAGGGCAGCCCCCTCCCCCGTCCCCGGCCGCCAACTACCGCCAGGTGGCGCGCGCATTGGCGTGTCGCACGGCGCGGCGTGCAATTTGCCGACCGACACGCCCGAACTTCCGCCAGGTGGCGCGAGCATTGGCGTGTCGCGAGGCGCGGCGTGCAATCTGCCGAGGGTGCTAACGGGACGGCGGACTGTCGACGTGATCGGGTCCGGCATCGAGATCCGGTACGGGCTCGGCGTCGCTGCTTCCAGACTGGTCAGCCTCGTCGGACGGCTGCGCCGGCTCGGCGGTCTGCTCGCCCTCGACCCGGTCGGCGGTCTCGACCGTCCGCGGATCGATGACGGCCTCGCGGGTCATCGCCCGGGTCTTCCACAGGTAGCCGACCGCGCCGAGGAACACGATCAGGCTGGTCCAGTCGTTGAGCCGGAGCCCGAGGAAGTGGTTGACATCGTCGACCCGGAGCGCCTCGATCCAGCCGCGACCGACGGTGTACGCGGCCACGTACAGCGCGAAAACCCTGCCGTGGCCGAGCTTCCAGCGCTTGTCCGCCCAGATGCAGAGGGCAGCGACGCCGACGTCCCACAGCGACTCGTACAGGAAGGTCGGCTGGAAGTAGCCGTTCCCGGCGTCGCCGCGAGTGACGTGCAACCCCCAGGGCAGGTCGGTCCGGCGGCCGTACAGCTCCTGGTTGAAGTAGTTGCCCCACCGGCCGATCGCCTGCGCGATGACGATGCCCGGAGCGATCGCATCGGCCAGCGGCGGCAACGGGATGCCCCGCCGGCGACAGCCGATCCAGGCGCCGACGCCGCCGAGGATCACCGCACCCCAGATGCCCAGCCCGCCGTTCCAGACCTCGAGCGCGCCGATCGGGTTCCAGTGCGCGTGGCTGAAGTACAGCTCGGGATCGGTCATCACGTGGTAGACCCGGCCACCGACCAGCCCGAACGGTACGGCCCACGTCGCGACGTCACCGATCGTGCCCGGCAGGCCACCGCGGGCGACCCAGCGCCGTTCCGAGATCGCGATGCAGACGATGATCCCGACGATGATCGCGAGCGCGTAGGCCCTCACCGGCAGCGGACCGAGGTGCCAGACACCCTGCGACGGGCTGGGGATGGAGGCCAGGACGAGACCGGGTGCGTTCACGGCGGCGACGCTACCGTGCGCGGGTCACGAACGGATCGCCGGTCAGCCCCAGGACCGCTGCAGCCAGCTCAGGCCGCCGGTCTGGGTGACCCAGTACTTGCCGTTGTGCTGAGCGGGAAGGGCGATGCCTTGCGTGTCGTTGGTGAGCCCGACGTAGCTGATGTCACCAGCGAGCACGTGGGACGCCGTGTGGTTGGCGAGGTAGGCCCAGATGCCGGCGCCGGAGTAGGCAAAGAAGGTGCCGTTGCTGATCGTCGACGATGAGTTGGCCTTGACCGCCGCGCCGGTCGTCGAGCTCAGCGAGAAGGAGGCATCGAGCACCGGCTGGTTGTTGCCGAACCGCACGCCGTAGACCGAACCGTCGTTGCACGCGAACCGGCCAATGAACTCGTCGACCAGGCTGAACAAGGGCGCCTGCCCGGTCGTTGTCCCGCAGGGTGAAGGCACCGTGCTCCAGTGGTCGCCAAGGTCGCCGCTGACGCGCACCGTAGTGGTGCTCCCGTACGACCGCACCGCGGCAACGGTGTTGTTGGCCGTGGCCAAGCTGTCCGTCGTGCCGCCGGTCCCGGTCGGCTCGACAGCGAGCGCAAGGCTGGACTGAGGCGCCCAGCTGTCCGACGAGGAATCGCTGCTGACCCAGAGGTCGGAGCCACCGGCGCCGAGGGCATAGGTGCGGCCGGCCCATGCCTCCAGGGCGTCGATGTGCTGGTCCCGCAGGGCAGCGATCGGGTGCCAGCTGCGCCCTTGGTCGTGACTGGCCCAGACACCCTGCGAGCTGACCATCCATCCGTTGGTGCCGTCACCGCTGAACCGGATGATGGCAGTGGTTGCGTCGAGGCCGTACTCAGCGGAGAGGCCGGGCGCTGCGACCAGGTGCCAGCTGGTCATGGAGTCAGTCGTCTCGAGCACCCCGAAACACTGGTCCGAGCCACAGGGGTAGCCGCCGAGCGCAAAACCGCGCACACCATTGCTCACGAAGCTGACCGACCAGGCCGAGAACCCAGCGGGCACGGGAGCATCGACGGGGGGGCCGGACGGGCTGGCGGAGTTGGCATGCGCGGCGGTCGAGCTGAGAGTCGCCGGTCCGGCGAGGTTGTTGGTGTGCCCACCGAGGTTCTGGGCGCCCAGCACCACGCCCGTGCCGGCCACCGCAAGCACCACCGCAGCCGCCGCCGACACCACGGTGGTGTTGCGGTTGCGCCGGCGCCGGGCGATCGTCTGCAGCTCGTCGTAGCGACCGGCAGGCGGCACCAGCAGGGGCACGGCCTCGCGTTCGCGTTCGAAGAAGTCGTCGAGCCTGTCGTTCATCGGTGCCCCTCCAGGGCTTCGTGCAGGAGCGCGCGCGCCTCGAACAGCCTGCGCTTCACGGCTCCCTCGGAAACCTTGAGCAGTCGAGCCGTATCCCGTACGGAGATGTCGGCGTAGTAGTGGAGCAGAACGACGTCGCGGTGCCGGTTGGGCAGCCGCTCGACGACGTCACGAAGTGGTGGGGCGGCGTCAGCCCCCGGCGCGGAGAGGACGACCTCGACCTTGGTCAGGGCCCGTCGCTCACGTTCGAGCCGGCGCCAGTGGTCCTTGACCAGGTTGCTCGCGGTCACGTAGAGGTAGCCGCGGATGTCCTCGACCCCGCGCCACTTGGTGAGCAGCCGGGTGAACGCCTCCGAGGCGATCTCGTGCGCGAGCTGCTCGTCGCCGACCAGGCGGGAGCACCAGCCGGCCAGCCGGGCGTAGTGCGAGGCGAACAGCTCGGCCATCGGGTCGCCGCCGTGGCCGAGGGTGATCTGGAGCTCGTCCGGCTCGCGCTCGTCCAGCCGGTTGGCGGCGAACCGGCCCGCGGGCTCCGTCGGCAGGTCGGGCACCGACGTCAGGTAGGTGCGGATCACGATGGGCGCGGCGACCGGGGCAACGGGGACGTCCAGGGAGGCGCTGCCGTCGTACGACACCGGCCCTCCTCCTGTGCCTGTCGCAAGGCGCGCATGCCCCGATGCCGGCGGCTCCTCCACCGGATCACGCACTAGGACGCCGATGTCATGGCAACGGTTCGGATCAGTTCACGGCCGCGTGGACGCCTTGGCGTACCCCGTCGGCAAGCTCGGCGGCCAGCGCCCGTACGGCGGCCAGGCCGGCCTGTTCGGAGGGTGCGTCGAGCAGCCGGCGGACGAACGCCGAACCGACGATCACGCCGTCTGCGTAGCCGGCGACCTGGGCGGCTTGCGAACCGGTGCCGACGCCGAGCCCGACGGCGATCGGGGTGTCGGTGAACGCGCGCATCCGGCCGACCAGCTCGCCTGCCCTGGCGCCGACCTCGGCGCGGGTGCCGGTGATGCCCATCGTCGAGGCGGCGTAGAGGAAACCGCGGCCGACCTCGGCCACCACCTTGATCCGTTCGTCCGTGGACGACGGCGCGGTCAGGAAGATCGGGTCGAGACCCGTCCTGGCGACAGCGGCCAGCCAGTCGGCGGCCTCGTCCGGGATCAGGTCCGGCGTGATGACGCCGACGCCGCCGGCGGCGGCCAGATCGGCCGTGAACCGCTCGACGCCGTAGCGCTCGATCGGGTTCCAGTACGACATCACCAAGGTCGGCACGCCCAGCGCCGCGACCGCCTTGACGGTCCGCATCACGTCGCCGATCTTGACGCCGCCGCGGAGGGCCTGGTCGACCGCCGCCTGGATGACCGGGCCGTCCATCATCGGGTCGGAGTAGGGCAGGCCGACCTCGACCACGTCGACGCCGCCCTCGACCATCGCGGTGATCGCGGCTACTCCGCCGTCGTACGAGGGGAACCCGGCCGGGAGATAGCCGATGAGCAGGGCGCGGTCCTCCTCGCGGGCGGCGGTGAAGGCGTCGGCGAGGCGGCTCATGACTGGTCCTCGAAGTCGTTGTCGGCGCGGAGCAGCTCAGCGTCGGCGACCTCCTCGGCGGAGGTCAGCCCGAACCAGCGTGCGGCGGTGTCGACATCCTTGTCACCACGGCCGGACAGGTTGACCAGGATCGTCGCGTCCGGCCCCAGCTCGCGGCCGAGCTGCAGTGCGCCGGCGATGGCGTGGGCCGACTCGATGGCCGGGATGATGCCCTCGGTCCGGCAGAGCAGCGAGAACGCGTCCATCGCCTCGGCGTCGGTGATCGGGCGGTAGTGCGCACGGCCGAGGTCGGCGAGCCACGCGTGCTCGGGGCCGACCCCGGGATAGTCGAGCCCAGCGGAGATCGAGTGCGACTCGATGGTCTGGCCGTCCTCGTCCTGGAGCAGGAACGACCGGGCACCGTGCAGCACGCCGGGCGAGCCGGCGGTGATGGTGGCGGCGTGCCGGCCTGTCTCGACCCCGTCGCCGCCGGCCTCGAACCCGTACAGCGCAACGGAAGCGTCGTCGAAGAAGCGATGGAAGATGCCGATCGCGTTGGAGCCGCCGCCGACGCAGGCCGCAACTGCGGTCGGCAGCGCGCCGGTCAGGTCGAGGCACTGCTGGCGGGCCTCGACGCCGATGATCCGCTGGAAGTCGCGGACCATCGCCGGGAACGGGTGCGGTCCCGCGACCGTACCGAACAGGTAGTGCGTCGTCTCGAGGTTGGCGACCCAGTCCCGGAACGCCTCGTTGATGGCGTCCTTGAGCGTACGGCTGCCGATCGTCACCGGGATCACCTCGGCGCCGAGCAGCCGCATCCGGGCGACGTTGAGGGCCTGGCGCTTGGTGTCGTCCTCGCCCATGTAGATCACGCACTCGAGGCCCATCAGCGCCGCCGCGGTGGCCGTGGCGACGCCGTGCTGGCCGGCGCCCGTCTCGGCGATGACCCGGGTCTTGCCCATCCGCTTGGTGAGCAGCGCCTGGCCGAGCACGTTGTTGATCTTGTGCGATCCGGTGTGGTTGAGGTCCTCGCGCTTGAGCAGGATCCGGGCACCGCCGGCGTGCCTGCTCAGCGCCGTCGCGTCGGTGAGCGGCGACGGACGTCCGGCGTAGGTGGTCAGCAACCGGGTCAGCTCGCCGGTGAACCCGGGATCGGCCATCGCGTCCTCGAACGCCGCAGCCACCTCGTCCAGGGAGGCGACCAGCGCCTCCGGCACGAAGCGTCCGCCGAACCGGCCGAAGTGGCCGGCGACGTCGGGCAGCACGGCGAGGGGCGGCGGGGAGACAGAGAGAGTCACCCGGCCAGCGTAGTCGGCACCGGCGCCGATGCGCCCGTCGATATGGCTAGCTGTGGTGACCGCCGTGAGCGGGATGCGATCCGGCGGTGACCAGCTCGGCGACCGCCTGCCGGGGGTCGCGTCCGGTGACCAGGCTCTCGCCGACGAGTACGGCGTCCGCGCCGGAGGCGGCGTAGGCCAGCAGGTCGTGCGGGCCCCGTACCCCGGACTCGGCGATCTTGACCACGTCGCTGGGGATCATCGGCGCGATCCTGCCGAAGACGCCGCGGTCGACCTCGAGGGTCTTGAGGTTGCGGGCGTTGACCCCGATGACCCGGGCGCCGGCGTCCAGGGCCCGGATCACCTCGTCCTCGTCGTG
>JAWWOM010000215.1:0-5742 GCA_033851655.1 Frankiales bacterium | reverse complement strand
GTCGGTGACACCACCGGCCCGGTCACCCCGAGGCCGGCTCCGATCCCCTGCGCCAACGTGGTCTTCCCCGCGCCCAGCGGCCCCGAGAGCAGGACCAGGTCACCGGGCAGCAGCACGGCGGCCAGCCTGGCCCCCCATGCCTGCATCGCCTCGGCGTCGGCCACCTCGATCACTGCCGGCTCCGTTCGCCGCGTAGCTCCTCGACCCGGCGCGCGACATAGGCCAGGTCCTCCGCGAGGGCCGCGCGGGGCACGCCGCGAGGCCCGAACCGGATCGCAGCCGAAGGGTGGTAGCTGGCCACCACCACCCGGCCGCCGACGACGTGGTCCCGGCCCCTCAGCTGGGTGAGCCGGGCACCGCGGCCGAGCATCGCCTCGGTCGCCGTGCCGCCCAGCGTCAGCACCAGCAGCGGGGCGAGCAGGGCGAGCTGGCGGTCCAGCCAGCCCCGGCAGCTGGCCATCTCGACCCGGGCCGGCTTGCGGTTGCCGGGCGGCCGGCACTTGACCACGTTGACCACGCCGACGTCCGCCCGCGCCAGTCCGGCCTCCGTCAGCATGGTGTCGAGCAGCCTGCCCGACCGACCGACGAACGGCAGCCCACTGGCGTCCTCTTCGGCACCCGGCGCCTCACCGAGCAGCACGAGGTCGCAGGGCCCTGCGACCGGCCGCTGGCCGAAGACGACGTGCTGCCGAGTGGCCGCGAGCTCGGGACAGGCGCTGCAGCCACGGGCAAGGACCGCCTGCTCCTCCCACGAGGTCACCGGGGGGTGCCGCCGGTGTAGACCCGCGGGGTGCGCGCACCGATCCGGGTGATGATCTCGTACGAGATCGTGCCGGTCGCCGCCGCCCAGTCCTCGGCGGTCGGCTCCCCCTGCGTGCCGGGGCCGAACAGCAGCACCTCGTCGCCGGCAGCCACCTCGTCGTCGCCCACGTCGACGACGAACTGGTCCATGCACACCGTGCCGCTGATGGTGCGCCGCCGGCCGCCGATGAGCAGCTCGCCGACGTTGGTGGCGGCGCGCGGGACCCCGTCGGCATAGCCCAGCGGCAGCAACGCCAGCCTGGTCTCCGCAGCGGTGTGGTAGCGGTGACCGTAGGAAACGCCGACACCGGCAGGCACTGTCTTGGTCAAGGCAACGCCGGCCGCCAGGGTCATCGCCGGCGTGAGGCCGTAGTGCGCGGCATCGCCGATGTGGGGGACCGGGCTGAGACCGTAGATCGAGAGCCCGGGACGGACCAGGTCGTAGTGCGCCTGCGGCAGGGTCAAGGTGGCCGCGGAGTTGGCGATGTGCCGCAGCTCGGGTCGTACGCCATGGGCCTCGGCCAGCTCGAGGGCCTCGCGGAAGACCTCGAGCTGGGACCGTACGGTCGGGTGGTCCGGCGAGTCGGCGTAGGCGAAGTGCGACCAGACTCCGGCCACGACGACGGCGTTGTCCGCCTGAGCCTTCGCCGCGGCATCGACCAGGTCAGGCCAGTCGCGCGGCGTCGCTCCGGCCCGCGAGAGGCCGGTGTCGATCTTGAGGTGGACCCGCGCAGCGACGCCGGCGAGACGCGCCTGAGCGACCACGTGCGCCAGCATGCCGACGTCGGAGACCGACAGATCCACCTTGGTACGCAAGGCTTCCCGGAGATCCTCACCCGGTGAGAGCAACCAGGCCAGCATCGGCGCCTCGATGCCGGCGGCCCTCAGCTCGGCGGCCTCACCCGGGTAGGCGACACCGATCCAGCCGGCCCCGCCGGCGAGCGCGGCACGGGCTGACTGAACGGCACCGTGGCCGTAGCCTCCGGCCTTGACCACCGCCATCAGGCCGGCCGTCGGGGCGTGCTCTCGCAGTGCCACGGTGTTGGCCCGGATGGCCTCGAGGTCGATCCGGGCCTCTGCCCGCAGGCCGTTCACGCCGACACCGCCCGCACGGCGCGCTCGACGTCCGCCCACACCGCCAGCAGGTCGGCGGCCGCCACCGGCGCACCTGTGCTGGTATCGGTCACGTCCGCTCCCCCGCTCGCGAAACGTCCGGCCATCCCGTGCAGGAAGGCGCCGACCCGGCCCGCGTCGAACGGGGAGAGTCCCTGCGCCATCAGGGATCCACACACGCCGGACAGCACGTCGCCGCTGCCGGCGGTGCCGAGCCAGGCCGTCGCGGTCGTGTTGACGGCTGTACGTCCATCAGGGTCCGCGACCACGGTCGTCGATCCCTTGAGCAGCACGGTGACCCCCAGCTGGTCGGCGGCCCGGCGGGCCCAGGACAACCGCTGGGCCTCGACCTCCTCGCGCCCGGTCCCCATGAGCTTGGCGAACTCGCCGGCGTGTGGCGTGATCAGGGTGCCGGCCGCCCTGTCCAACCAGTCGTGATGGCCGGCGAGGATGGTGATGGCGTCCGCGTCGACCAGCACCGGCAGGTCGGTCTCGAGCAACGAGCGGACAACGAAGGGTGAACCGTTGCCGGTGCCGAGACCGGAGCCGAAGGCCCACGCCTGGACCCTCCCGGCCTTCAGAACGTCTGCGGCGTCGGCAATCTGGCCGACCGGGTTGGCTCGGACGTCGGTCACGACGACCTCGGGCCAGCGCATCCGCACCTGGTCGGCCGCGTGGGGCACACCGACGTAGCGGACCATCCCGGCACCTGCCCGCAGAGCACCACCGGCCGAGAGAACTGCTGCTCCGGTGTACTGGCTGCTGCCGGTCACGATGCCCACGACGCCACGGGTGTACTTGCTTGCCTCCCCGCTCGGCGAGGGCAGCAGCGCGGCGACGTCGACCGCGTCGAGCGCCGTGAGTTCGCTGTCCGGCAGGTCGAGCCCGATGTCGAAAAGCTCGACCAGGCCGGCCAGCTCCGCGCCCGGCGCCACGAGCAGGCCGGTCTTGAGCGCGCCGAACGTCACTGTCACATCCGCCCGTACGGCCTCGCCGGCGACCTCTCCCGTACCGGCGTCCACACCGCTCGGGACGTCGACGGCCACCACCGTCGCCCGGACGTCGCGAAGCCTCCTGGCCAGCGCCGCCTGCGGCTCCCGCAACGGACCCTTGCCCCCGATGCCGACCAGCCCGTCCAGCACCAGATCCACTGCAGGCCAGGCGATCTGGTCCTCGGTGGTCACTGTGCCACCAGCCGACCGCAGCGCCGCGAGACCGCCGGTGTGGGGCGACGATCCGGCGAGGACCGCGGTCACCGCCGCCCCCCTGCGGGCCAGCAGGGCGCCGGCGTACAGCGCATCACCGCCGTTGTTGCCAGATCCGACCAGCAGCACCACGCGGGCCCCGTACACCCTGCCCAGCAGGTCGCAGCAGCGCCGGGCCAGGCCGGCAGCGGCCCGCGCCATCAGCGCACCCTCTGGCAGCTGCGCCATCGCGGCGGCCTCACCCGCCCGGATCTGCTCGACGGAGTAGAGCGACCTCATGATTCGGCCACCACCATGGCCACCGCGATACCCCCGTCGTGGCTCAGCGAAAGGTGCCAGTGCCGGACGCCCATCGAGTCGGCCACGGCGGCGACGCCTCCCCGTACGGCGAGCAGCGGCCTGCCGCCGTCCCCGGTCTGCACCTCGACATCGTGCCACTGCAAGCCCTTGGGCGCCCCGATCGCCTTGGCCACAGCCTCTTTCGCGGCGAATCGCGCGGCCAGGCTGTCATCGGGCACCTCACGCTCGGCCTCGGTGAACAAGCGGGCAGCGAGCCCGGAGGTGCGGGCCAGCGAGGCCACGAACCGCTCGATGAGCACAGCGTCCACCCCGATGCCGACGACTGCCACTACTCGACCGTGACCGACTTCGCGAGGTTGCGCGGCTGGTCGACGTCATGGCCCTTGGCCGTGGCCAGCTCGCACGCGAAGACCTGCAGCGGCACCGTGGACAACAACGGCTGCAGCAGGGTGGGCGAGGTGGGGATGCGGATCAGGTTGGTCGCGTAGGGCACCACGGCCTCGTCGCCCTCCTCGGCGATCACGATGGTACGGGCACCGCGCGCCCGGATCTCCTGGATGTTGCTGACGACCTTGTCGTGGAGCACGCCGCGGCCGCGGGGCGGCACGATCACCACGACCGGCAGCCCCTCCTCGATCAGCGCGATCGGGCCGTGCTTGAGCTCGCCGGCGGCGAAGCCCTCGGCATGCATGTAGGCGAGCTCCTTGAGCTTGAGCGCGCCTTCGAGTGCCACCGGGTAACCCACGTGCCGGCCGAGAAAGAGCACCGCCTTGGCGTCCACCAGCTCGCGGGCCAGGGCCCGTACCGGCTCCATCGTGTCCAGCACCTCGTCCACCTTGGCCGGCATCGCCGCGAGGTCGTCGACGATGATCCGGACCTCGTCGGGGAACATCACGCCGCGGACCTGGGCGAGGTAGAGCGCCACCAGGTAGACGGCGACCAGCTGGGTGAGGAACGCCTTGGTGGACGCCACCGCCACCTCGGGCCCGGCGTGGGTGTAGAGCACGGCGTCGGACTCGCGCGGGATGGTCGAGCCGTTGACGTTGGCGATGGCCAGCACCCGGGCGCGCTGCTCACGGGCGTGCTTGACCGCCATCAAGGTGTCCAGCGTCTCGCCACTCTGGCTGATCGCGATGACCAGCGTCTGCCGGGTGAGGATGGGGTCCCGGTAGCGGAACTCGCTGGCAAGCTCAACCTCGCACGGGATCCGGGTCCAGTGCTCGATGGCGTACTTGGCGATCAGGCCGGCATGGAACGAGGTCCCCGCTGAGACGATGACGATCTTGTCGACGTCGCGCAGGTCCTCGTCGGTCAGCCGCATCTCGTCCAGCAGCAGCCTGCCGTCCTCGGTGAGCCGGCCCAGCAGCGTGTCGGCGACGGCCTTGGGCTGTTCGGCGATCTCCTTGAGCATGAAGTGCTCATAGCCGCCCTTCTCCGCGGCCGAGATGTCCCAGTCGACGTGAAAGGCCTTGCCCTGCACCGGGTTGCCCTCGAAATCGGTCACCGTGTAGCCGGCCGCACGGATCTCGACGACCTGGTCCTGGCCGAGCTCGACGGCGTCCCTGGTGTGGGTGATGAAGGCCGAGACGTCGCTGGCGAGGAAGAACTCGCCGACTCCGACGCCCAGCACCAGCGGTGAGTTGCGGCGCGCGCCGACCACGACGCCGGGAGCGTCCCGGTGGACCGCGACCAGGGTGAAGGCGCCGTCGAGCTCGGCACAGACGCAGCGCAGCGCCTCGGCCAGGTCGCCGTCGTAGCGGTCCTCCAGCAGGTGGGCGACGACCTCGGTGTCGGTCTCGCTGGCCAGCTCGTGGCCGGCCTCCTCGAGCCGGCTGCGCAACGCCGCGAAGTTCTCGATGATGCCGTTGTGGATCACCGCGACCGCCCCGTCGCAGGACAGGTGGGGGTGCGCGTTGCTGTCGTTGGGGCCGCCGTGCGTCGCCCACCGGGTGTGCCCGATGCCGGTCGTCCCCTCGTGCAGCGGGTGCTCGGACACCAGCTTCTCGAGGTTGCTCAGCTTGCCGGCCTTGCGCGCCGTGTCCAGGACCCCGTGACCATCGAGGATGGCCACCCCGGCGCTGTCGTAGCCCCGGTACTCCAGCCTGCGCAGGCCCTCCATGATGACGTCGAGAGCCTGCTGGTGGCCGACGTAGCCGACGATGCCGCACATGGGGCCCAGCCTAGCTGAGCCCCACGTGCGTACCGCTCATTCGGCTTAGCTGGCGGGCACCACGTTGCTCAGCAGCAGCACGATGTCCTGGAAGTCGTTGTTCTTGTCCGCCAGCCGGCTCACGTCGATCGCCACCAGGTAGGTGTTCGGGAT
>JAWWOM010000207.1:0-9139 GCA_033851655.1 Frankiales bacterium | reverse complement strand
CCCTTCCACCAGCCGCCGGGATGCTGGTGCTCGCGCAGCCAGCCGACCGCACGGTCCACGGCCTCCGGGACATCCCTCGTACGCGGTGGGGACAGGTCCTCTGCCAGGGTCATCAGCTCTCCCTGCTGACGATGAAGCGGCCGAGGGCGACCAGCTCGTCCACGACGGCGGGAGTGACGTCGGCGGCACGCAGCAACCGCTCGCTGCGATCGAGCCGGCGGCGGGCTTCCTGCTCCGCCCAGTCGCGGCCACCGGCCGCCTCGACCAGCGCGGCGATCACCCAGAGCCGGGCCTCGTCCGCGCAGTCCCGGTCGGCGAGCCAGGCGGTCAGCTCGAGGGCGTAGTGGTCGCGCCGGCTCAGGACGTAGCTCACCGGCAGCGAGTTCTTGCGGGAGCGCAGGTCGGACAGCACCGGCTTGCCCGTCGCCTCCGGGTCGCCCCAGATGCCGAGCACGTCGTCGATGAGCTGGAAGGCCATCCCGACCTCCTCGCCGAAGCCCTGCAGGGCTCGTACGGTGCGCTCAGGTGCGCCCGCGAGGACGGCGCCGAGGGCGGTGCTCGCGCCCATCAGCGCCCCCGTCTTGCCTGCGGCCATGTCCCGGCACTGGGCCAGCGAGACGTCCGGCTTGCCCTCGAACCGGACGTCGTCGACCTGCCCGCGGATCAGCCGTCGGGTCGCGTTGGCCAGCAAAGCTGCGGCCGCCCGGCCCCGCTCGCCCGGCACGTCGAGGAGCACCTGCTGGGCCAGGACCATCAGCGCGTCGCCGACCAGGATCGCGCTCGGCGCTCCCCACAGCGACCAGACCGTCGGCCGGTGCCGGCGGGTCACGTCGCCGTCCATCAGGTCGTCGTGCAGCAGCGAGAAGTTGTGCACCAGCTCCACCGCCACCGCCCCGGGAACGCCCACCTCTGCCGGTTCGCCGGTGGCCTGGGCGGAGAGCAGGGCCAGGGCGGGGCGCAGCGACTTGCCGCCGCCACCGTCGGCCGGGCGGCCATCGGCGTCGCTCCAGCCCAGGTGGTAGGCGGCCTGTGCCCGCGTGGTCGGGTCGAGCTGGGAGACTGCGTGCCGCAGCGCCGGCAGGACGAGGTCCCGGGACTCCGCCAGGGCCATCGGGAAGACGATCGTCACGCGGAAACTCCCTCTGTCGGTCTCGTGGCGAGCTCGGCGCCCGAGTCGGTGGCGGGTGGGAACGAGACCTGGGACGCGATGGCCGGCCGGGCGAGCGCCGCGGCGGCGGCGTCGCCGCTGCGGACCGCGCCTTCCATCGTCGCGGGCCAGCCGGTGTCGGTCCACGCACCGGCGAGGAGCAGCCCCGGCAGGGCGGTGACCGCGCCCGGCCGCAGCGCACCGTTGCCGGGTGCCGGCCGGAAGGTCGCCTCACGCTCCCGGGTGACGAAGAAGTCCAGCACCTCGGCCACCCGGGTGCGGGGCAGCAGCACGGCAAGGGCCGCCCGTGCCTGAGCCCGGAGCTCGGCCGCCGGCAGGTCGATCACCGCCTGAGCAGCCGAGACCGGCACGGTGATCGCCTGGCCGGCCCGGATGCCGAGCTGCTCGCTGCAGTCGAACACCCAGGGCAGCACGGAGCCGAGCCCCGCGAGGAACGGCTCGTCCATCACCGGCCGGTCGTACACGACGTGCACGTTGAGGATGGGCGCGGTCCCCAGCCGCGCGGACCAGCCGGGCGGGAGGGCCGTCGCCCCGGTCGGCAGCAGCCGCTCGGCCGCAGCCGGCGGGACGGCGAGGATGACAGCGTCCGCTGGGAGCTCCTCGCCGCCCCGCAGCCGTACGGTCCAGCCCTCGGTCAGGCTCTCGACCTTGGCGCCGAGGCGCACCTGCGCCCCCTGCGCGGCCAGCTCGGCGGCTGCCGGGTCACCGTGCAGCCGCTGCAGCGGAACCCGCGCCCAGCCCAGGTCCCCGGCCGCGCTGTCGGTGAGCAGTCCGAGCTGGAACACCGTCGCCGCAAGGGAAAGCGCGGCGTCGTCGGCGTGGGCGTTGAGAGTTGCCACGCCGATGAGGTCCCAGACCGCCTCGGTGGTGCGGGCGTCCTGGCCGTGCTCGCGCAGCCACTCGCCGAAGCTGATGTCGTCACTGGCGGCGGCGTCCACCCGCTGCAGCGCCCGCATCGCCCGGACCAGCCGCAGCCGCTGTACGGGGGACAGCGCGCGGTAGCCGAGGACCGAGCCGGCCAGGTGCAGCGGGGCCGGCAGCCCGTTGCGCCGCAGCCGGTGCCGGGTCCCGGTGCGCACGTCGACGATCGGGACGTCCAACCGGTCCTGCAGCGTCACCAGGTGGCGGACGCCGAGGCGTTCCAGCAGGGCGAGATAGTGCGTGCAGCAGCGCAGGAACACGTGCTGCCCGTTGTCGACCAGCAGGTCGCCGCGGGCGAAGCTGAACGTCTGCCCACCCAGCCGGGGCCGGGCCTCGAGCAGGGTCACGTCGGCTCCGGCATCGGCGCAGCGCAGCGCCGCTGTCAGCCCGGCCAGGCCGCCGCCCACGACGACCACGCGGGGGCCGGTCACGCCGCCCGCCCGGTCAGGGCCCTGGCGGCGACCCGCGCCTTCTCCCAGCCGGTCAGCGAGAGTCGCCGGTCGTAGGTGATCCTCGGGGTGTCGGCGAGCCGGTCCAGCAGCGAGCGGTAGATGCCGGCCATGGCTGCGCAGCAGGCCGAGCTGCGCCGGTCGAGCAGCGGCAGCAGCCGCAGCCCCTCGTCGTACCAGTGCGAAGCGCGCTCGGCGGCTGCTCGCAGGAGGGCGTCCAGCGCACCCCCGGCATCGTCGAGCCGGCCCTGCGGGTCGAGGCGCAGCGTGACGCCGAACCGGTCGAGGTCCTCCGCCGGCAGATAGATGCGGCCCAGCGTCAGGTCCTCACGCACGTCGCGCAGGATGTTGGTCTGCTGCAGAGCGACACCGAGGGCGTTGGCGTAGTGGCGCCCCTGCTGCCCCTGCGGGCCGCCGAAGATCGCCAGCGACAGCCGGCCGATCGAGCCTGCGACGCACTCGCAGTAGGAGACCAGCTCATCGAAGGTCGCGTAGGTCCGCCCGTCGACATCCATCTCGACACCCTGGATGAGCTGGTCGAAGTCGCCGAGCTCGATCGGGAACCGCCGGCTCGCGTCCAGCACCGCCGCCATGACCGTGTCCTCTGGGTCGGCGGGCCGGCGCAGGGAGGCCCGTACGTCGGCCAGGGCAGCCAGCTTGTCCGGCGCCGGCAGGCCCCCGTCGCCGATGTCGTCGATCCGCCGGGCCAGCGCGTAGACGGCTGACAAGGCGGTGCGCTTCTGTGGTGGCAGCAGCCGGATGCCGTAGTAGAAGTTGCGCGCCTGGGCCTTGGTGATCCGCTCGCAGTCGGCGTAGGCGTCGGTGATCGTCACCGGCCCGCTCCTGCCAGCAGCGCGGCCGCGTACCTCAGTGTGGCGCCGGCGCCCGGCCGTGGCGTCGCCGCCAGCACGTCGAAGTCCGCACGGCGCAGCGCCCTCGCGGTCGCCCGGCCTCCGGCCACGTAGCCCGCGACGGCGACGCGCGCCCAGCCGTGGAGCAGCGCCACCAGCTCAGAACCGCTGGCCAGCAAGGCTTCTGCCCGTTGCGTCTCGGCCGCGAGCGCCAGCTTGAGCACCGGCGACGTGGACGTGCCGTCCAGGTCCGCGTCCGGCACCCCGTACGCCCGCAGTGTCTCCTGGGGGATGTAGACCCTTCCGGCGGCGCGGTCCTCGGCCACGTCCTGCCAGAACTCCAGCAGCTGCAGGGCGGTGCAGACCCGGTCCGAGAGCTGCTCCGTCCGCGGGGTTCCGGCGCCGAAGACCGCGAGCACCAGCCGCCCCACCGGGTCGGCGGAGAGCCGGCAGTAGTCGCGCAGCTCGTCGAACGTCTCGTACGCCGTGACCTGCTGGTCCTGCAGGTTGGCCAGCACCAGGTCGGCGAAGGGCTGGCGGGCCAGGTGGCACTGCTCGACCGTCGGCTCGAGTCGCCGGAGCACCCGCCAGCGCACCGTCCCGCCGTCCCAGATCCGGTCCAGGTCGCTGCGGAAGTCCTCGAGCAGCGCCGTTCGGTCCCCGTCGCCGCGGTCACCGAGGTCGTCGACAACCCTTGCCACGTCGTAGATGGCGGCGAGGTGCCGGCGAGTGGCGGGCGGCAGCAGGCGCAGCGCGACCGGGAAGTTCTCGGCCCGCTGCTGCTCGCGGAGCACCGCCGGCGACGCTTCCTGCGTCGCCACGGCTGGCTGCCCGGCATCCCGGGCCACGTCGCGCATAGTTCGATGGTCGTTCACAAAAGGCGGACCGTCCGCGCACGTCTGCAACAACATCCACAGCGGGAATTGTCACCGTCGCTCAACCGTGCCGAGGATTGCCGGAATCGGACCGGCCCCGTCCCGGCTGCCTAGGCAGGGTGGCCGAGGCTGGATCGCCGCTGCTCGCCGGCCAGCGACGCGAGCACCTCCGCCATCGAGGCGGCGAGCAGGTCGGCTCGTACGACGGCCGGATCGGTGGCGACCCCGACGCAGAGCACGCCGTTCCAGCCCAGCGCTCCGACCGCGACCGGAGCGCCGGGGGCCAGCGGCAGCAGCGGGAACGCCGCCTCGAGCCGGGCACCGAGCAGGTACAGCTGACGTGGTGGCCCCGGCATGTCGGAGACGATCGCGGAGAAGTAGCGGCGGCCGTACACCGTACGGGCGAACCAGGCGTGCAGTCCGGCCGGCAGCACGGTGCCCGTGAGCTGCATCACGAAGCGCGACCCCATGGCCCGGGTGGGCGCCACCAGCCGGTTGCTGGCCTCGGCGATGTCGGCCAGCCTGCTGGTCTCCGACGCGGCGGTGAGGGGCAGGTCCATCAGGACGGCAGCGGTCACGTTGCCCTCCGCAGCCGTGGTCGGGTCGCGCATCATCAACGGGACAGCGGTGCGCACGTGCGCGGGCAACCGTTCCGCCGGCAACACGCGGGCCATGGCACCGGCCACCGCCGCCAGGAGCAGGTCGGAGGGCCGGACGCCGTGCGCCCGCGCCGTGGTGCGGAGCTCGCGCAACGGCACCTGCAGGGTCCCGTACGAGCGCAGCGGCGTGTTGCCGGTCGGCAGGGGCTGCCGCGGCCGGCCGTCCCCGGCGAGCTGCGCGATGCCTTTCACGATGCGGGCAGCGTTGGTCAGCGGCCCGGCGGGCTCCAGCACGCCCAGCTGCCGCTGGGGCAGCTGCGGGGTGAGCAGGCGCAGGGCCTGTGCCACGGTGCCGATGCCGTCGGCCACGACGTGGTGGACGACCAGGATCACCCCCGCGGTCTGCTCGGCCACACCGTGCACGACCACGAGCCGCCACAGCGGCCGATCCCGCGGCAACAGCGCCGAGGCCACGTCGCCGACGGCGCCGTGGAACGCTGCGAGACCGCCGGGGCTGCCGTCGCTGCGGTGCAGGTCGACGAGCGGCACGTGCCAGGCCCAGTCCAGCTCAGCGGTCTCGCGCCAGGTCGGCCGGCGGAGACGCCCCCCGGCGCCCTGGAGCACCTGGCGGAACCGCGGCAGCTCGGCCAGGCGTTCCTGGACGAGCGCGACCACCTCCTCGCGCGAGGGTGGTGTGCCCCCGCGGGAGCTGAGGTCCAGCAGCACCACCCCGCCGACCTGCTGCGGCGCGGTGGCGGAGTCGACGTGCAGGAAGAATGCGTCGGCCGGTGCGACCCGTGGGCTGCGCGAGGTCCAGCTCACGCACGCCCAGACCAGCGCAGCGGCGGCGATGGCGTCGACCAGCCAGTGGTTGGCGGTCGCCAGGATCACCCACAGGGTGAGCAGGACGTGGCCCGCGCTCGCCAGCTGGACCCGCCGGCCGCCGTTGATCCGGGCGAGCACGGCGCTGACCCACAACGCCCAGCCGAGGTGCAGCGACGGCATCGCGGCGAGCTGGTTGGCGTGCGCCACCAGCGGCGACCCCCACGACAGCACCGTGTGCCCCTGGGTGACCGTGTCGGTGAATCCCGGGGTCAGCCTGGGTGGCGTGAGCGGGTAGCCGGCGAAGCAGGCGATCGCGGCCAGGTTGAGCCAGATGAAGGTCGTACGGGCCCAGCGGTACAGTTCGGGCCGGCGGGACCACAACCACCACAGCAGGGCGAACGCGCTGATCACGTACGTCGTGGCGTACTCGTAGTTGGCGAACACCCGCAGCAGGTGGTGCGGCTCGAGCCAGTGGTTGAGTGTCCGCTCGGGATCGAGGTGCAGCCGCTGCTCGAACGTGTCGAGGGTGCGCGCGTGCTGCCGCGCCGTCCCGGCCCGGCCCGGCCAGTCGAGCCCGTTGACCAGCACGTAGACCGCGAACACCGCCAGGCCGCGGAGCAGCTCAGGAGCAGCACGAGGCCGTGCGGATGCGGGGCCGGGATGAGCAGCCATCGCGGTGGATCTTCCCAGCAACGGCCGCGGTAGTCAGCAGCGGCCCGGCCGGACGGGTCAGGCCGCCGCCGGTGCCCGCGAGAGCCGGATGTTGTCGGACGCGAGGCCGCGCCGGCCGAGCAGGAAGCACGCGCCGATGCTCAGTGCGAGCAGCACCGGACTGACCAGCGCCCGGGAGAGCATCCCGTAGTCGACACTGAGGTGCAGGAAGCCGAACGAGACCCCGGCGTCAACCAGCCGGGTGGCGCCCCAGAACAGCCCGACGTTGCGGAACATCCGGCGCACCTGGGGACGGTCGATCAGGTGGGCCGGCAGGTCGATGAAGTCCCGGGCCAGGGTCAGCGTCAGCGGCCGCCCGGCGAGGGACGTCCCGACGAAGATCGACGCCATGACGACCGAACCGATCACCGGCTGCAGCAGATAGATGAAGGCGCTGCCGGTGGCGAGGGACAGCGAGCAGCGGGCCAGCAGCAGGCCGCCGGTGAGCATCAGGGTGCCGGGCAGCCGGCCCTTGCCCTTCCAGCGCACCAGCAGCACCAGCCACGACCAGCCGAGTGCACACAGCAGCGCCGTGTCCAGGCCCCGCGTGTGCAGCAGGGTCGCCATGAGCAGCCACGGCACGACGATGCTCTCCACGACGAGTCGCCCGGCGGTCTTGACCGTCGGCCGGAGCGCCGGGAGGTACATCACCATGTGCGGAGGGTGAGGGTCGCGATGCATAGGCACCTGTCTGTGGGGTGTCGTCACGGCTCTTCCCCCACACCATCGCATGAAGCATCCGGCATAGCAGGACATCTCAGGCGATCCACAGGCGGGGCAGCGTGATTCACAGGTGCGGCGGCACGGAACTCTGTCCTGCAGGTACGCCGACCTGGCGGCACCGGCGGCTGAGTCACGCCACGTCCCAGCTGGGGGAGTCCACGCTGTTGGTCGTCCTGGGCGGCGGCAGGATGTGCGCCGGCAGCATCCGGGTCCATTGCTCGAACTGGGCGCCGGTCATCGGCGCTCCCAGGTAGAAGCCCTGGACCAGGTCGCAGCCCAGCGGCAGCAGCGCCCGCCAGACCTCGGCGCTCTCGACACCCTCGGCGACGACCCGCAGGCCCAGGTTGTGACCGAGCTCGATGGTCGACCGGACGATGACCGCGTCGCCGTTCGCGCCACCCATCTTGGAGACGAACGAACGGTCGATCTTCAGCTCGTCGACGTCGAGGCGGCGGAGGTAGGACAACGACGAGTACCCCGTACCGAAGTCGTCGATCGCCAGCCGGACACCGAACTCGCGCAGCCGACCCAGCACCGCGATCGCCTGGGACGGGTCGGCCATGATCGTGCTCTCCGTGACCTCGAGGGTCAGCGCGGTCGGCGGGACCCCGTGCCGGCGGAGGATCTCGGCGACCTGGCCGGGCAGCTCGAGGTTGGTCAGGTGCCGTACGGACAGGTTGACCGCCATCCGCAGGGCGAAGCCGTCCTTGAGCCAGCGGGCGAGCTGGCCGATCGCGATCTCGAGCACCCGCATGGTGAGCGGCTCGATCAGGCCGGTGTTCTCGGCGGTGGAGATGAACTGCTCCGGCATGAGCAGGCCCAGGTTCGGGTGCTGCCAGCGGACCAGGGCCTCCACGCCGACGACCTGTCCGGTACGGACGTCGCACTGCGGCTGGTAGTGCAGGACCAGCTCGTCGTTGTCGATGCCCCGGCGCAGGTCGCCGAGCAGGGCCAGCCGCTGGGGGGTGTGCAGGTCCCCGTCGGCGCTGTAGATCGCGAAGCAGCCGCGCGACTCCTTGGCCGCGTACAGGGCGACGTCCGCCCGGCGGAGCAGTGTCTCGCTGTCCTCGCCGTGCTGGGGGGCAAGGGCGATGCCGATGCTGGCCTGGATGTCGAGGGAGACACCGGAGACGAGGAACGGGTCACGCAGCGCCCGGGCGATCCGGTTGGCGAGCTCGCGGGCAGCACTCTCGTCGGCGCCGGTGGCCACGAGGGCGAACTCGTCGCCGCCGAGGCGTGCCACCGTGTCGGCCTCGCGGACCAGGGTGGTCAGCCGCTCGCCGACCGCCTTGATCAGCGAATCGCCGATGTGGTGGCCCAGGGTGTCGTTGATCTCCTTGAAGTGGTCGAGGTCGACGATCATGACGGCTGCCCTGCTGCCGGCCTTGGGATCGGCGCACATCGCCTCGACCCGGGTGCGCAGGTGGGCCCGGTTCGGCAGGCCGGTCAGGGCGTCGTGCATCGCCTGCCGCTCGCGTTCGAGGAACAGTCCCGCCGTGCGCTGGACGGCCAGGATCGGCAGCAGCAGCAAGGGCACCAGCCAGACGCTGAAGCTCATGACGGCGGCGACGACGGGGGCCAGGGTGGCCAGCACGCTCCCGCTGATCATGAAGTGCAGGTTCTCCCGCAGGTGGTCCCGTACGGAGTCCCCCGAGCCGACCGCGACGGCGATGCTGATCAGCGTCATGTTGAGGACCAGCAGCGTGGCAGCAGCGGCCAGCGCCGGCAGCACGTCCCGGGCGGAGAACGCCGTGTTGTTGTCGAGCAGCGCCTCGCCGCGCAGCGCCGCGTACACCACCTGGGCGCCACCGAAGGCCACGGTGTAGCGGGCTACGGAGAGCACCATCGGGCCGACCGGGCGGCGCCGGACGATGCCGTCGAGCAGGACGGCGATGACCTGGGCACCGATCGCGATACCGATCGAGCTGACCAGCATGAGCACGAGGCCGAACGCGGTCGAGATCGACAGCTCCTCGGTGGCGCTCTGCTCACGGGTCAGCCGGATCGGGCGCAGCTC
>JAWWOM010000206.1:0-4953 GCA_033851655.1 Frankiales bacterium | reverse complement strand
GAGGAGATGGCATGACCAGCCCGACCTTCGGCTCCCGGCGCAGGTCGGCCAGGATCGGCCGCAACACCGCGCGCTACGTCCTGCTCGTCGTGGGCGCCGCCATCATGGTGCTGCCCTTCCTCTACATGCTCTCCACGTCGTTCAAGTCGCAGACCTACGTCCTCACGATCCCGCCGCAGTTCATCCCGCACCCGGTGACCGTGCAGAACTACCCGGATGCCTGGCACAGCGGCGACTTCGGCCGCTACCTGGTCAACTCCGTGGTGGTGGCCGTGGCCGTCACGGCAGCCTCGCTGCTGGTCAGCTCGATGATGGCGTACGGCTTCGCCCGGTTCCAGTTCTTCGGCAAGGGGCTGCTGTTCAAGGTGCTGCTGCTCGGCCTGATGATCCCGCCGATGATGCTGATCATCCCGCAGTTCCTGCTGGCCAAGTACTTCGGGTTGATCGACTCCCTGCTCGGCCTGTTCGTGTTCTACGTCGGCAGCACGTTGTCGCTCAACACGTTTCTGCTGCGGGGGTTCTTCAGCGCGATCCCGGTCGAGCTCGAGCAGGCCATGGAGGTCGACGGCGCCAATGCCTGGACACGCTACTGGCGGCTGATCCTGCCGCTGTCCAAGCCGGCGCTCGCGACGGCCACCATCTTCACCTTCCTGGCCAGCTGGGACGAGTTCTCCTGGGCACTGACCATCACCAACACGCCCAGCAACCGCACCCTCCCCCTCGCCATCGCACTCTTCCAGGGACAGAACTCCACCCTGTGGGGCCTGGTCTTCGCCGCCTCGATGATCGCGATCGTGCCGGTCATCATCGTGTTCCTGGTCTTCCAGCGCTATTTCGTGCAAGGCCTCACCTCCGGAGCTGTCAAGGGATGACCGATCTGCTGCCCACCCAGGGCATCTACGCGACAGGCACCATCGCCTCCGTCGAGGTTCGCGAGCCCGCCGCCCCTGCCGTGCTGACGGTCACCCGGCTCGGCGAGACGGTCTCGGAGCACCGGGTCGGTGCCCCCGGCCTGGTCGACCTTGCCGGGCTTGCGCCGGGAGGCTACGGCGTCGAGCTGGCGGTGGACGGGGTGACCGTTGCCCGTACCGCGCTCGAGGTGTCCGACCGGCCGCGGCGCTCGCTGCGGTACGGCTTCGTCGTCGACTACCGGCCCGGTCGCGACCTCGCCGCCGTGGCGGACAACCTGCGCCGGCTGCACCTGACCGGCATCCAGTTCTACGACTGGGCCTACCGGCACGCCGACCTGCTCGGCGGCGGCGAGACCTACGACGACGCCCTCGGCCAGCCGGTGTCGCTGGACACCGTGCGCTCCCTGATCGCGACCTGTCACGAGGTCGGCGCCGACGCCCTGGGCTACGCGGCGGTCTACGCCGTCGGCCCGCAGGAGTGGGCCGACTGGGAGCACGACGCGCTGCTGACCGCCGGCGGGGTCCCGTACGCGCTGGGCGACTTCCTGTTCATCGTCGACCCTGCCGCCAAGGACTGGCTCGAGCACCTGCGCGGCGAGCTGTCGGCCGCGACCGAGCTGGTCGGGTTCGACGGGTTCCACCTCGACCAGTACGGCTACCCCAAGCGCGCCCTCCGTCCTGACGGCGAGCTGGTCGACGTAGCCGAGAGCTTCGTGGCGATGATCGGCGGCGTGCGCCGGCAGTTGCCACTCGCCCGCCTGGTCTTCAACAACGTCAACGACTTTCCCACCTGGGCGACCGCCTCGGCGGACCAGGATGCGGTCTATGTCGAGGTGTGGACGCCGAACGTCGGACTGGAGCACCTCGCCGAGGTCGTCACCCGGGCGCGGTCGGCAGGGGCCGGAAAGCCGGTGGTCGTCGCGGCCTACCAGCACGTCTACGACTCAGCGCCGGCCGAGGTCAGCGACCTCTCGACGGCGCTGACCATGGCGACGCTGTTCTCCCACGGGGCCACCCACCTGCTGTGCGGGGAGGCCGACCGGATCCTCGTCGACCCCTACTACGTGCGCAACCACCTGGTCGAGCCGTCCACCGCCGGCCTGCTCAGGCGCTGGTACGACTTCCTGGTCGAGCACGTTGAACTGCTGATGCCGCAAGGGATCGCGGACGTGACCGGCTCCTACGCCGGGCCCTACAACGACGACCTCGACGTCACGTACGAGCTGGCCGGCGTCGCCGAGCACGCGGCCGCCGGCTCGGTGTGGCGGCGGATCACCCAGGTGCACGACCAGCTGGTCGTGCACCTGGTCAACCTGACCGGGCAGGACGACACGCTGTGGGACGGCCCTCGTCATGAGCCCGGGAGCCCGGGGCCCGGCACGCTGCGGATCCGCCGGGCCGGTCCGGCTCTGCCGCGGGTGCGGGTCGCCGATCCCGACCGGCAGGCGAGACTGGTCGATGTCGAGGTGGTCGCCGATGGCGATTTCGCCACGGCCACCCTGCCCGCCCCGTACCTCTGGCAGGTCGTGCTGGTCGACCCTGCCGGACGAAGCGATCGGGAGACCCGATGACGAGTGCCCGGACCGACTCCCCCGACACCGCGCTGGCGCCGGCCGTTCCATGGTGGCGCAACAGCCTGATCTACCAGCTCTACGTCCGCTCGTTCGCCGACTCCGACAGGGACGGCATCGGTGACCTGGACGGCGTCACTGCCCGCCTGGACCACATCGCCGCCCTCGGTGTCGATGGTCTGTGGCTCAACCCGTGCTACCCGTCGCCCGGCCGCGACGGCGGCTACGACGTCGCCGACTACTTCGACATCGATCGCCAGTACGGAGGGCTGCCGGCGTTCGAGCGACTGCTCGACGGTGCCCACGCCCGGGGCCTCAAGCTGCTGATGGACCTCGTGCCCAACCACTGCTCCGACCAGCACGAGTGGTTCAAGGCCGCCGTCGCTGCCGGCCCGGGGTCGACCGAGCGGGCCCGGTTCATCTTCCGCGAGGGCAACGGTGCCGACGGTGCGCTCCCGCCGAACAACTGGCGTTCGGTCTTCGGCGGCCCCGCCTGGACCCGGCTCACGGCCCCCGACGGAACACCCGAGCAGTGGTACCTCCACAGCTTCGACACCAGCCAGCCCGACTTCGACTGGGACAACGACGATGTGGCCGAGATGTTCGACGAGGTCCTCACCACCTGGTTCGACCGGGGCATCGACGGCTTCCGGATCGACGTCGCCTACGCAATGGTCAAGTACCCCGGCCTGCCCGACGTGGACGACCCGACCGCCGAGAACCCCTACCAGTGGAACCAGCCCGGTGTGCACGCGATCTTCCGTCGCTGGCGGCAGATCGCGGAGCGGTACGACCGGGACCTGACGCTGGTCGGCGAGGTGTGGCTGCCGCCGGCCCAGACCGCGTCCTACATCCGCGAGGGGGAGCTGTGCCAGGTCTTCTACTTCGACCTGCTGCAGCAGCCGTTCGAGGCCCCGGCCTTCCGCGCTTCGCTGGCGGCCAGCCTTGACGGGTTGGCCGCCCTCGGTGACGGAGCCGGGGTGCCGACCTGGACCCTGAACAGCCACGACGTCCACCGCTCGGTCAGCAGGTACGGGCTGGTGGACCCGGAGCCGCTCACGACGGTCGACGTCAACGCGACGCGCACCCGGGCCCGGGGCAGGGTCGACGTGGCACTGGGCGTGGCAAGGGCCAGGGCAGCGCTGCTGCTGACGCTGGCTCTGCCCGGGTCGGTCTACCTCTACCAGGGCGAGGAGCTCGGCCTGCCGGAGTACCAGGACATCCCCGACGATGCCCGGCGCGACCCCATCTGGGAACGGTCGGGACGCACCGAGCACGGCCGCGACGGCTCCCGCATCCCGCTGCCCTGGTCGTCGGACGGCGGCTCGTTCGGCTTCTCGCCCGCCGGAGCGGTCCAGCCGTGGCTGCCGCAGCCCGGGTGGTTCGCCAAGTTCGCGGTCGACCGGCAGGACGGCCCCGACTCCATGCTGGCGTTCTACCGCCAGGCGATCAGCGCCAGACGGACCATCGACCCGGCGGCGCCGTTCGAGTGGCTGGACACCGGACGGGACGACGTCCTGGCTTTCCGGCGGGGGGCGGTGGTCTCCGTCACGGTCTTCGCCGGAACGGCGTACGCGCCCCCGCCCGGCTGGGGTGAGTGGATCCTGCGCAGTGACTACCGCCCCGGCAGCACCGCGCTGCCGCCGAACAGCACCGGTTGGCTGCTCGGACGCTGAGCCGGCGGCCAACCCAGGTGCAACCCCCGGGTTGCGTCTCAGGGTCGGGATGTGCAACTCTGGAGTTGCACACAACGGCGACGGCGAAGGAGCCCCCCTTGAGCGAGGACCGGATCGAACGCGAAACCCTGATCGAGGCACCGCTGGAGCGGGTCTGGTCACTGGTGGCCGAACCCGGGTTCTGGGTGGCCGACGAGTCACCGGGCACCACGGCCAGGGTGGGCGACTCGACGGTGGTGAGGAACGCCGAGCATGGCGACTTCCCGGTACGGGTCGAGAAGGTCGAGCCACCCACGTATGTGGCGTACCGCTGGACCAGCGCATTCCCCGGCGAGGAGCTGCGGGAGGACAACAGCACCCTCGTGGAGTTCACCCTGACCAGGGAAGGCGACAAGACGCGGCTCCGCGTCGTCGAGACCGGGTTCGCGGCACTGGCCGGATCCGAGGAGCTGCGCAGCCGGGCGATGAAGGACAACACCGGCGGCTGGCCCCAGGTGCTCGACGCGTTCAAGAAGCGCGCCGAGCAGTAGTCCGCGTGACCGGCCAGGGTCGCAGCGCCGGCGAGGGGGTCGACAACGTCCTGGTGGCGCTGGCCGACCCGACCCGGCGCCAGCTGCTCGATCTGCTGGCAGCACAGGGCGAGGTCACCGCGACCACGCTCGCCGAACGGCTCCCCGTCTCCCGGCAGGCGGTGGTCAAGCACCTCAACGTGCTGGACGCCGCCGGGCTGGTCTCCGGTCGCCGGGTCGGCCGCGAGGTGCGGTACGCGGTACGGCCGGCGGCACTGGACGCCAC
>JAWWOM010000191.1:0-7205 GCA_033851655.1 Frankiales bacterium | reverse complement strand
CAGATGGACCTCGAACTCCTCGAGCACGGCCGCGCAGCGCGGGGCGATGCTCGATTCGGTCATGCGGGCACGGTGCGGCCTGGAGCGCCCAGGGTCAAGCACCACGGGCGGGCGCGTCGTCGATCCTGTCGCCGGAGCGGTGATTGGGGCCACTGCGGAGGGTGTCATGTCCGGACATGCCCGGCACCGCCCTCAACCGCTGTCACCCCGGCGGACGGTCCTCCACCATCCGCTCTGGGTCGAGAGCTGGGTCCGAGAAACCGCCCCCCGCCACGAACAGGTCCTGGCAGGCGGCGGGCGGCGGCAGCCGGTCCGGCAGCGGGTCCTGCAGCGGGTCCTCTTCCTCGCCGGACCGAACCGCGCCCGGCCATGACTGCTCGTCCGCCGTCCGTTGCGGCAGGCCCTCGCCCACCAGGAGTGCGGTCTGGCCTCCGATCATGGCCTCACGGCGAGCGCGGACGGCGTGCCGCTCCGCCGAGGACAGCCGGAACCCGTCGGAGATCCGCTCGACGAAGCCTGCCTCGATCAGCTGGTTGACGCTGCGCCGGAGGACCACCAGGTCGACGCCTGCCCGGGAAGCGAGGACGGCCGGGCCTGCCGGTCGCAGCGACGGCACCGCCTCGAGCACTCCACGCAGGACGGCCGAGAGGTGGTCGCGGTTGCGGGTCTCTCCCTCCGGCCTGGGTGACAGGTCGTCTCCCAGCCGGCCGACCTCCTCGATGACCTCCGCCACGTTGGTGACCAGCCGGGTGCCCTCCTCGCGCAGCAGGAGATGGCAGCCGGCCGACATCACCGAGGTCACCGGGCCCGGCACCACCATCAGCGGCCGGCCGAGCTTCTGGGCACATCGACCGGTGCTGAGGGCACCGCTGCGCACGGCGCCCTCCACGACGACCGTCCCAGCGGTGCCGGCAGCGATCACCCGGTTGCGGACCAGGAACCGGTGCGGCCTCGGCGACGTCCCGGGTGGCCACTCGCTGATGATCAGCCCCTCCTCGGCGATCCTCGCGAACAGTCGGTCGTGACTGCGCGGATAGGGGACATCCACACCACAGGCGAGCACAGCGACGGTGATCCCCCCGGCGGCCAAGGCGCCGCGGTGCGCCAGGGCATCGATGCCGAAGGCGCCGCCGGACACCACGGTCCAGCCGCGGCCGGCCAGTCCGTAGCCGATCTCGGAGGCGACGTGGCCGCCGTAGGTCGTCGCGGCACGAGCGCCGACGACCGCCACCGACCGGTCGAGCGCCTCCGAGACCAGCCGCTCGCCCCGCACCCACAGCGCGAGCGGTTCCTCACCGCCGAGCACCGCCAGGCCGGTCGGCCACTCCTCGTCCTGCGGGCAGACCAACCGGGCACCCGCCGCCGCCGCGACCTCGAGATCCCGCTCGGGGGAGACGTCGGCCCCGGGGGTCCGCAGCTTGTCGAGCAGGGTCGCATCCACGGCGGGTGCGGCGGCCTCGCCGCGAACCGCTGCCCACACCGCGGCGGCGCCCCACTGGTCGACAGCCCGGCTGAGGCCGGGCATGGTCGGCTCGGCGATCCGGCTCAACGCCGCGCAGGCCAACCGCTCGGCGTCAGGGGCGCCGGTCATGCGGCAACCCTCGGCACGCCGCCACGCAACATGATGGCTTCGTCGATGTGCCCGCGGGCCGGCCGGTCCGCCCCGTCGAGGTCGGCCAGCGTCCAGCCCACCCGGAGCACCCGGTCCACTCCGCGCGCGCTGAGCAGACCTCGGTCCTGCTCACGCTCCACGATCCGCCGGGCGTCCAAGGTCGGCGGGTAGTGCCGGCGCAGCGCGACCCCGCTCACCTCGGCGTTGGTCCGCCAGCCGCTGCCGGCCAGCCGTTGCACTGCTCGCTCGCGGGCGAGCACGACGCGGGCAGCCACCACCGCGCTGGACTCGAGGTGGTCCCGGTCGGCGTCCATCTCGGCCCGGTTCGGGGAGAGCACCTCGTGCCGGATGTCGACCCGGTCCAGGAGCGGCCCGGACAACCGCGCGGCGTAGCGGAGCCGGGCCTGCGGTGTGCAGGTGCACTGCAGGGCGATGCCGGTGACCGGCGCGCACGGACACGGGTTGGCAGCCAGCACCAGCTGGAACCGGGCCGGGTAGCGGGCGGTCCCTGCGGCCCTGGCCAGCACGACCTCGCCGGACTCGAGCGGTTGACGCAGGGCATCGAGCACGCCTGACGCGAACTCGGGCGCCTCGTCGAGCAGCAGCACCCCCCGGTGGGCCAGCGAAGCGGCACCCGGGCGTGGGATGCCACTGCCGCCGCCGACGAGGGCCGCGACCGAGGCGGTGTGGTGCGGCGCCGACAACGGCGGCCGGGTCACCAGCGGCATGCCAGCAGGCAGGTGGCCGGCCACCGAGTGGACCGCCGTCACCTCGAGTGCAGCCGCCCGGTCCAAAGCCGGCAGGACCCCCGGCAGCCGCTCCGCAAGCATCGTCTTGCCGGTGCCCGGCGGTCCGGTGAACAGGACGTGATGGCCCCCGGCGGCGGCAACCTCGACCACCCGCCGGCCACCGGACTGGCCGAGGACGTCGGAGAGGTCACGACCGCCGAACTCCTCCCCCGGCGCCGGTTGCGGCTCGGCCGACTCGAGGAAGGGCACGTCGCGGGCACCCCCGCGCAGCCAGGCCACCAGCTCCGCCAGTGACGCAACGCCGTGCACGCGCAGGCCCGGGAGCAACCGGGCCTCCGCCACGTTGGCGTGGGCGACCACCGCCCGGTCGAACCCAGCCTTGGTCGAGGCCAGCAACGCCGGGAGCACCCCGCGTACCGCTCTTACCCTGCCGTCCAGGGCCAGCTCGCCGAGCATGATCAGCGCCGGGGCCGACTCGAGCGGCACAGCCCCCGAGGCACCCAGGACGGCCATCGCCATGGCGAGGTCGAACGAGGAGCCGGTCTTGCGCAGGGAGGCGGGTGACAGCGCGAGCGTGATCTTGCGCATCGGCCACTCCTCGCCGCTGTTGGTGATGGCGGCGCGGACCCGGTCACGGGCCTCGTACAACGACGTGTCCGGCAGGCCGATGATGACCAGTCCCGGGATGCCGTTGTTGAGGTCGGCCTCGACCTCGACCACGTGGCCGTCGACGCCGACGAGCGCCACGGAATGGCACCGGGCAAGGCTCATCACAGCACCGCCCGGAGGTGGTCGACGACCAGTCCGTTCGGCGTCCTGAGCACGGAGACGACGTCGAACCGCAGGTCGATCCAGACCCTGGGGCTGTCGGCGAGCCAGCGTGCGGCCAGGACCTTGAGCCGGCGCAGCTTGCTCGCCGACACCGCCTCGGCGGGCGACCCGAAGGCGAGGCTCGACCGGGTCTTCACCTCGCAGAAGACCAGCACGTCCCCGTCGACGGCGACAATGTCGATCTCGCCCTCGCGGCACCGCCAGTTGCGGGCGACGAGGATGAGCCCCTCGCCCTCGAGATGGGCAGCTGCCACGTCCTCGCCGAACCGCCCCAGCACATCCTTGACCGCCACCGGCCACCCCTTCGTCGTCACGACTCCGCCGGCGACGATGCCCGTCGGCGCCGCGCGGGGGCAGGGGCAGATCGACGGTGTGGACGAAAAGACGGGATGGGGAAACAGCCCGAAAGCGGGCCGTGCGTGCTAGCGGGGAGAGACCTCGCCGCTGGGTGCGCTCGGCCGGTGCACGCCGGTCACCGGCCGGTCGTGCGTCGCCGAGTCGGTTGCGCCGGCCGCATCGTCCTGCGCCTTCTCCACGGCGGGTACGGGCACCTCCCCCGCCGCAGCCGCCGAGCTGCCGGGTGCGGAGCCGTCGCGCCGACGCTCCGGCGCGGCCTGGGCAGTGGTCGACTGGGTCGTCGCTCCGGCGTCGTCCGCGCTGCCCACGCCGCCATCATCGGCCCGGTCGCCTTCGACCGGCCGCTCACCCGAACGCTGGTTGGCAGCCGGAGTGGGCTCGGCGGGGTCGGTCCGGCGGTCCGCACCTGACCCCGGCCGGTGGCCCGCCGGCGCTGCTGGGCTGTTCTGCACAGCGGCGTCTGCAAGCTCGCTCTCGTTGGTGCTGTCCTGCTCGGTCATCGAGGTCTCCCGGAGCCGCCGTGTCGCTGTCGGTCACTGACAGCGAGGCTCCTACCCACCGAGCAGCGGCCGACCCCCGGGGATCTCGAGCTCGGTCTTGGCCAGCTCCTCGACGTTGACGTCCTTGAACGTCAGCACCCGGACGCTCTTGACGAACCGGGCCGGCCGGTACATGTCCCAGACCCAGGCGTCACTCATCGTCAGCTCGTAGTAGATGTCCGAGCCGGCGTTGCGCACCTCGACCTTGACGTCGTTGGCGAGGTAGAACCGGCGCTCGGTCTCGACCACGTAGGCGAACATCCCGACGACGTCGCGGTACTCCCGGTAGAGCTGCAGCTCCATCTCGGTCTCGTACTTCTCGAGGTCCTCGGCGCTCATGCTCCGACCACCGTCTCGAACCCACCCGTCACGTCCACGTAGTCATTGTCCTCTACCTCGTTCATTTCTGACCCGGGCGCGTAGAGCCTGGACCGCACGTTGACGAACGAGAAGCGATGCTCGGAGCAGGGCCCGTACTGCGACAGGGCCGCCTGGTGGGTCGGCGTGATGTAGCCCTTGTGGGTCGCGAAGTCGTAGGCCGGGAACCGGTCGTGCAGCGCGACCATCATCCGGTCCCTCGTCACCTTGGCCAGTACGGATGCCGCCGCGATGCACGCCGCGACCCGGTCGCCCTTCCAGACCGCGAGCCCCGGCGCGGTCAGCCCTGGGACGGGGAACCCGTCGGTCAGCACGTAGCCGGGCGTCGGGCGCAGCTCGGCCAGCGCACGCCGCATCCCCCGGATGTTGGACTTGTGCAGCCCGACCCGGTCCACCTCCTGCGCGGGGATCACGACGACGTGGTGGGCCAGCGCGCGGTCCATCACCTCGGCGTAGACCCGCTCGCGGGCCAGTGGCGTGAGCAGCTTGGAGTCGGCAAGCCCAGGGACCAGCCCGCGCCTGCCCTCGGGCAGGATGACCGCCGCCACCACCAGTGGACCGGCGCACGCCCCCCGGCCGGCTTCGTCAGCACCCGCCACCGGGGTGAGTCCGTGCCGGGCCAGCGCACGCTCGAAGCCCCAGAGCCCGGCGTCACTGCGCACGGTCGCCCCGCGGGGGAACGGGCTCATCGGAGGTCTCTCGAGCGGCAGGTCATCGTCGGTTCAGGGTACGACGTGCGAGGCCGGCCGACTGCGAGTCCGGGCCCTTCGGCGCCGGCGCCGCAGCGGCAGCACCCCCATCGCGACCGCCGGGACGCCGGCGAACGTGGCCGGGGTGCCGATCGTGCCGAGGCGGTTGCGCGGCCACAGCACCAGCACCGCCTTGCCCACCACCCGCGAGCTGTCGACGGCGCCGCCACCAGGAGCAGCGAGGTGCCGGCGCGAGTCGTCGGACACCGACCGGTGGTCCCCCATCACCCACAAGGTCCCGGCCGCTACCTTGACCGGTGCGAAGCAGCGCGAGCTCGGGTCCTCGGTCTTGGTGCACGAACCCGGCCAGTACGAGTCGTCGTGCACGTAGGACGACTCGTCGAGCGGGATGCCGTTGACCGTGACGCGCCCTTGCGCGTCGCAACAGGCAACGGTGTCGCCGGGCAGCCCGATGACCCGCTTGACGTAGATGGTGCCGTCCGGGCGGTCGACACCGGCCCGCACGGCGAGGTCGTGCCACCACCGGCCGACCGAGGACGACTGGACAGGGGCGGGACCGTCCCAGGTGCCTGCGCCGGAGAACACCACGACGTCGCCGCGATGAATGCCGTGCAGCTGGTACGAGAGCCGGTCGGTCAGGACGTGGTCGCCGACCCGCAGCGTGTTCTCCATCGACCCGGACGGGATCAGGAAGGCCTGCATCACGAACATCTTGACCAGCATCGCGACGACGGCGGCGACACAGACCGTGGCGACCGTACCGATCAGCTGGCGCCTGCGTGCCTTGCGCCGCCGGAGGTTGCGGCCCGGGACGTCGATGGGTTCGGGTGCCTCCGGCGCGAGCTGGTCGGCAGTGCCCCGCGGCGCGTGCCGTGGCCGGTAGTCCGTGGCCTCGTCGGAGACGCGCATCGAGGCGTGCCGGCCCGACGACACGACCCGGCCCCGCGGCACCTCACGGCGAGCGGTCCGGGTCGTGGTGTACTCCGAAGAAAGGGGCGGAAGGGTGACGTCAGCGGGCGACGACAGCCTCGCGCTTCTCCTTGATCTTGGCCTTCTTGCCGCGCAGCTCGCGGAGGTAGTAGAGCTTGGCCCGGCGGACGTCGCCGCGGGTGACCAGCTCGATCTTCTCGATGATCGGGGTGTGCACCGGGAAGGTGCGCTCGACGCCGACGCCGAAGCTGACCTTGCGGACGGTGAAGGTCTCGCGGATGCCGTCGCCCTGGCGGCGGATGGTCACGCCCTGGAAGACCTGGATGCGGGAGCGGTTGCCCTCCACGACCCGGACGTGAACCTTGAGCGTGTCGCCCGGGCGGAAGTCCGGGTGGTCGCTGCGCAGGGAGGCGGCGTCGAGGCTGTCCAGGGTGTGCATGCTGTCGTCGCTTCCTCTTGATCGATGTCGTGCAGCCCGCGACGATCGCGCGGACGGAGACTGTGCTGGGGGCGCGGTGGGCGTGCATGAGCGCGCCGGAGACCCGCAGGTCATGTCGTAGGGGACTACTCTGCCACACCCGGCCGGTTGCTGACCAACCCCGGGGTCGGCGGCAGCAGGTCGGGCCGGCGATCGGCGGTACGGGCAAGCGCCTGCTCGTGCCGCCAGCGCGCGATCGCGGCATGGTCCCCGGACATCAGCACCGAGGGGACGTCCTGCCCTCGCCAGCTGGCCGGGCGGGTGTAGACCGGCCCCTCCAGCAGCCCCTCCATCCGACCGGGCGCGAACGAGTCGTCACTCGCCGACTCCGCGTTGCCGAGCACGCCCGGCAGCAGCCTGGCGAGCGCTTCGACCATCACCAGCACCGCGACCTCGCCCCCCGCCAGCACGTAGTCGCCGATGGACACCTCCTCGACGTCCATCCGGGACCGGGCGTCCTGCGCGACCCGGCTGTCGATGCCCTCGTAGCGGCCGCACGCGAACACCAGGTGGTCACGCGAGGCGTAGCGGGCGGCCGTCGCCTGCGTGAACGGAACCCCGCTGGGCGCCGGCACGACGAGCAGGGCCCGGTCCCCCGCCGGCACGATCTCGTCGAGCGCC
>JAWWOM010000177.1:0-4977 GCA_033851655.1 Frankiales bacterium | reverse complement strand
CGAGGGGGAAGAGCCCGGCTGGCCGTCTGGGAGGTCTGAGGGCCGCCTCCCCGGCCGAGTCCGCCCCACAGCGAGGCACCGCCGGCAGCGGCGATGATCAGGACAGCCGCCGCCACCAGGCGCGGGTGCTGAAATCGGGTACGATTGGGTCGCCCCGCCTCCCCTGCCGCCGCCAGCACCCGCTCGAAGGCGTCCGCCGGCACCTCGTAGTCCGAGCCCGCACCAGCGAACAACTGCTCGAGCGTCTCGTCGGTGACCTCGATGTCCCTCACTGGGCTGCTCCTTCAAGCTGCGAGACCCAGCCGGCGAGCCGGGAGTCGAGGGCGAGGCGGCGGCGCCCGGCGTGCAGCCGGGACTTGACCGTGCCAGGGCGCCGTTGGATGGCGGTGGCGATCTCCCGCTCGGACAGGCCCGCATAGAACCGCAGGACGAGCGGGACCCGCAGGCTCTCCGGCAGATCGGCCAGCGCCTGGCCGACCAGGGCCGCGAGCTCGGACTGCTCGGCAAGCTCGTCGGGCTGCGGTGCTCCGCTCGCGTGCTCGGCGCCGAACTCGAGCTCAGCAGTACGGGACCTGAGCCGACCTTCGACCCGGCCGCGGGACATGCAGGCGTTCACGACGACGCGGTACAGCCAGGCCTTGCGGCCGTCGCCTGCCGGGATCGAGTCGCGGAACCGCCAGACCCGCAGGAACGCCTCCTGCGCGGCATCTTCGGCCGCGATCGGGTCACGCAGGATCAGGCAAGCGGTGCGGTAGGCGGTCGCGTACCACGCCTCGAGCCACTGCTCCAGTGACTCTGCCAGGTCGTCCACAGGCCCACCCTCTCGCGATCGGTCGCAGGTGAGACTCCGCGAGTCCGCGATCGGTTCGCCGAGGGGGCCGAACTGCTCAGTGGAGGTGCCGGCGCCAGTCCGCGGGGACCTGCCCGGCGGGGCCAGGGGTCGGCTGCTCGACCGGATGACTGTCCGGGGCGGCGAGCGGGGGCCCGTCGAAGAAGTCGTCTGACTCGTAGCTCCAGAACCACTCCTCCCCCGGCTCGAAGCTCTGGATCAGGGGGTGCCCAGAGGACTTGTTGTGCGCGGTCGCGTGCTGGGACGGCGAGGTGTCGCAGCAGCCGATGTGGCCGCACTGGCTACAACGGCGCAGGTGCAACCACCAACCACCGGCCGCCAGGCACTCGACACAGCCGGTGCCGCTGGGAGGAACGGTGGGGTCCAGGCCAGGGATGTCGGTCACGCGCCACGCTTCCTGGGTCATCGGCGTCGAGGCAACGCCACAGTCTCCCCGGGCCCCCCGCCGGGCGCAAGCCGGCGATGGGTATGGCGCTTACTCCTTGGTCGCCCCAGCGAGCATCCCGGAGACCAGCGTGCGCTGGGAGAAGAGGAACAGCACCAGCACCGGGAGGATGGAGACGATGATCGCCAGCGCGAGCTCCGGGATGGTGATGTTGAGGCCCGCTCCGGCGACCGGGTTGAACGACGGAGTCGAGGACAACAGCTGGTTCAGCCCGACCTGGATCGGGAACTCGTTGCTGTTCGGCAGCACGAGGTAGGGCAGGAAGAAGTTGTTCCAGTTGCCGACGAAGCTGAAGAACGCCACCAGGCCGACGACGGGTTTGGCCAGCGGGAGCGCGATCCGCGAGAAGATCTGTAACTCCGAGCAGCCGTCGATGCGCGCGGCGGACAGGATGTCCTTCGGCAAGCTGACGCCGAAGTAGATGTACACCAGGTACACCCCGAACGGGTAGAACGAGAACGGCAGGATGACGGACCAGACGGTGCCGATCAGATGGAACTTGTTGAGCTCGAGGAAGATCGGCAGCACCAGCGTGGCCGACGGCATCATCATGGTCACCAGCGTGGTCACCAGCAGCGTCTTGCGTCCGCGGAAGTTGGTCAGGGCCAGCCCGTAGCCGGCCGGCACGCTGGTCAGCAGCGTCAGCACCAACGCGCTGACCGAGTAGACCGCTGAGTTGCGCAGCCACGTGACCATGGCGCCGCCCTGGAACGCGAACAGATGACGCCAGGCCGCGCCGATCTCGTGGAACGAGCCGAACGACAGCGGCGAGTCGTGGAGCGCCTGGGACGCGGTCTTCGACGGCGCCAGCAGCAGCCAGGCCACCGGCAGCACGAAGAACACCAGCAGGCCCGTGAGCAGCAGGCCGACGATCAGGACCGAGACGGCGCGAGACGGCGCGCTGCGGCGCCGCGGCGCGGGCGTGGAGAGGCTGAGGTTTGTCATCTGTCGTCCAAGCTGAACAGGTTCGAGCGGGCGACCAGGAGGCCGGCGCCGATGAGTCCGAGGGCCAGTAGGAAGACCGAGATCGCGGCGGCGCCGTTGAAGTCGCCCTGCTGGAATGCGAAGACGTAGGCCAGCTGGTTCGGCGACCAGGTCGGGCTGACCCGTTGCAGGCTCGCCGTCTGGAGCAGCTGCGGTTCGACGAACAGCTGCGTGCCGGCCGCGAACGCGAGGATCGTCATGTACACGATCCATTGCCTGATCATGGGGATCTGCACGTGCCAGGCCAAGCGCCACGGACCGGCCCCGTCCATCTTGGCGGCCTCGATGACTTCGTCCGGGATGTTGTTGAGCGCGCCGTACATCACCACGATCCAACCGCCGGCGCCGGTCCAGAAGGCGATCAGCATGAAAATCACCGGGAGGTTGCCGGGGGCGATGACGGCGACGAAGCTGTGCATGCCGAGCCAGTTCAGCAGCCGCGCGGCGGGGCTGACGTCCGGGGCGAGCATGAACAGCCACACCAGCACGCTGGCGACTCCGGCGAGCGCGCCGGGGATGTAGAACAGGAAGCGAAACAGCGCCGACAGTCCTGGCCGCATCCGGCCACGCAGCACGACGGCCACCAGGACGGTCAGCACCACCAGGACGACGAGCCACATCACCAGGTAGATCAGGATGTTGGTGAAGGCGGGGACGAACCGGTAGTCGTGGGCCACCTTGATGAACTGGTTGAGCCCGGTGAAGCGGCCCTGGCTGTTGGTCACCGAGAGGTAGAACGCGTATCCCGTGGGGAAGACGCCGAAGGCGAGCAGCAGGAGCGCATAGCCGGCGACGAAAAGGTAGCCGGTGGCGCCCCCGCTCCCCCGCCGCGGCGCTCGGCCGCGGCGGGAGACGGTGACAGCAGTGCGCTGAGGGTGCAGCAAGGTCATTGGTTGACCACCGTGTATCCGTTGGCCTTGGCCTCGTTGGTGATGGCGGTCTGCCATGCGGGCAGGGCAGAGGTCAGCGTCTTGCCGGCCGTGAGGGCAGGCAGGACGACGCTGGACCAGGCGGTGGCGTCGCTGAACTTGGTGTTCGACCAACCGGTCCACACGTCGTTCGCCGCCTGCTGGAAGGCGGGGCTGACGTCGGTGGCGAAGTAGCTCCGGTTGGTCGGGTTGGCCAGCCAGGCCGTGGCGGCCGGCGCGTACGCCGGGTAGGTCGGGGCCGACGCCTGGTTGGCGTCTGATGTGGTCAGCCAGGTGACCAGGTCGGTGGACGCCTTCAGGTTGGCGCTGTGGGAGGAGACCATCCACACGCCGCCGCCGACGTTGCCGGTCGAGGCGGTGGTCTCGCCGGGCCAGGTGAGCGGGGGCGCTGCGGCGATCTGCCCGGCGGGGGTGTTGAAGGCCGACTTGAACAGGTACTGGCCGTACCAGGAGGGGCCGTACGCCATCACGACCTTGCTACCGCTGGCCTTGGCGAATCCCTGGCTGAAGAAGCCCTGTGTGCTGACGGCCTTGGCGGAGATGAGCTTGTCCAGCAGGGTGGCCATCCGGGTGCAGTCCGCGGCGCCGAGGTTGACCTGCAACGTGTTCGGCTGGGTCAGGTGGAAGGCCGGGCACTGGCTGGACCAGAAGTACGACTCCTGGGAGTTGGTGTCGCCGACCGCGCCGACGAGGTAGCCCGGGTGGTCCTTGGCGACCTGCAGGCCGAGCGCCTCGTAGTCGGCCCAGGTGGTGGGCACCTTGTAACCCCACTGGTCCAGCAGCGTCTTGTTGTACCAGAGGACGACCTGCGCGATGTCGTTGCGCATGCAGTAGGTGTGGCCGTTGTCCTGACAGGGGGCCAGCGAGCCCTTGGCGAAGTTGTCGAGCGTCTGCTGCGGGACCAGGTTCTCGTCGAGGGGTGCCGCGAACGCGGTTGCGCCGGACTTGGTCGGTTGCGATGCCCAGGTGACGTCGGTGGGCGAGCCGAAGACGACGTCCGGCCAGCCCGAGCCGGTCCGGTCGAAGAGCTGCACCTTGGTCTGGAGGTACGTCGATCCGTCGGCGCTACCGTCGTAGGTGACGATGTTCATCTTCACGGTCGGGTTGGCCTTCTGGTAGGCCTGGACCGCCGGCAGCCGGGTGGAGTCGGCCCAGACGGTGATCTGGGAGCCGGCCTTCTGGGCGACCGAGGCGAACGACGCAGACCCGGCGGCGGAGCCGGAGGCTGCGGCGGAGGCGGCGGCCTGCGGGGTCGACGAGGCGCTGGAGCATCCGGCCAGGAGGGCGGCGGCGGCAGCGAGGGCGACAGCGGCGGATGCACGGCTTGTTCGGTGGCGCGCGTCGACTGTCGCGATGGGAGACCTCATTGTCGTGCCTTTCTGTATTTGCGTGAGGGTGGGCTGGTTGCCGGTGCGGGGAAGTCGGTCAGGACGCGGCCTTTTCGACAAAGCGCTCGAGCTCGCTGCCGTAGCCGAAGTCGAGTGGCAACGCGATTCCTGGACCGGTCGGGGCGTGGACAAGGCCCTGGTCGTCCACGTGGCGTTCGCGCACGACGGTGGTCGAGGTCACGAGCGACTCGTAGTAGGTGGTGTTGGAGATCGCCATGCACAAGTGGTGGTTGGGGATGTCCGAACCGTGTACCTCGGCACGCAGCCGGTAGGCGTCGGCGAGGTGGGCGGTGCGCATGGCTCCGGTGATGCCGCCGCGCAGGGTCGTTCCGGCCCGGACGCCGAAAGTGGCGGCGCCGGCGGCGATGAAGTCCGCGGAGT
>JAWWOM010000165.1:0-5470 GCA_033851655.1 Frankiales bacterium | reverse complement strand
ATGGCGTCGCGCTCCTCCCGCAGCACGTCCACCTGTGCCAGCAGCTCGTCGGCGTGGGCGATCGCCGTCCGGGCCACGACCTGGGTGACCGCAGACAGGTGGTACGGCAGCCGCACGAGCCGGAACGCGTCGACGATCTCCGCCGACGCGACGGCGTAGCCCACACGGGTGCCGGCGAACGCGAACGCCTTGCTCATCGTCCGGGTCACGATCAGCCGGGACTCGCTGCCCAGCAAGGAAAGTGCGGTCGGCGTGCCAGGGCGGCGGAACTCCGCATAGGCCTCGTCGACGACGACCAGGCCTCCGTACTCCCCCGTCGCCTCGAGGACAGCGTGCGCGGTGTCGAGCGGCAGCGCGGTACCGGTCGGGTTGTTCGGCGAGGTCAGGATGGTGAGCGTCGGCCGGTGTGCACGGACCGCCGCCGCGGCCCTCGCCGGGTCGAGGGAGAAGTCCGCCGCCCTCGGCTCGGTGACCCACGTGGTGAAGGTGTCGCGGCAGTAGTCGGGATACATCGCGTAGGTGGGGCTGAAGCCCAGCGCACTACGGCCCGGGCCGCCGAAGGCCTGCATCAGCTGGTGCATCACCTCGTTGGACCCGTTGGCCGCCCACACCTGCGACGGGTCGACGCTGACCTGCTCGCGCTGAGCGAGATAGCCGGCGAGATCCGCGCGCAGCTGCAGCGCCTCACGGTCCGGGTAACGGTTCAACCGGCCGGCGACCTCGGCCATCGCGGCAGCCAGGTCGGCGACGAGAGCCGGAGAGGGAGCGTAGGGGTTCTCGTTGACGTTGAGCTGGACCGGCACGTCGAGCTGTGGGGCACCGTACGGGACCTGACCGACCAGGTCGTCCCGCAACGGCAACCGGGTCACTCGGCCCCGACCCGGATCGTGACGGCGTCGGTGTGCGCGATCAGGTCCTCGGCACTGCCCAGGGCCACCACGTGTGGGGCCACGGCGGCCAGCGCCCCGCGGTCGTAGTCGATGACGTGGATGCCGCGCAGGAACGAGTGCACCGACAGGCCGGGGGTGTGCCGCGCGGAGCCGGCCGTCGGCAGGACGTGGTTGGAGCCGGCCAGGTAGTCGCCGAGGCTGACCGGCGCGTAGGGGCCGACGAAGATGGCGCCGGCGTTGCGGATGCGCATGGCGACGTCGCGGGCGTTCTCGGTGATCACCTCGAGGTGCTCGGCTGCCCAGAGGTCGACGATCTCGATGCCGTGGTCGAGGTCATCGACCAGCACCATCGCCGACTGACCGCCGAGCGCCGTCTCGACCCGCTCGCGGTGCCGGGTCGCGGCGATCTGAGCCGGCAGCGCGTCGGCCACCGCCTTGAGCAGCGACTCGCTGGCCGTCACGAGCAGGCAGGCGGCCATCGGGTCGTGCTCGGCCTGCGCGATCAGGTCGGCCGCGAGGTGCGCGGGGTCGGCGGTCTCGTCGGCCAGGATCGCGATCTCGGTCGGGCCGGCCTCGGCGTCGATGCCGACCACGCCGCGGACCAACCGCTTGGCCGCCGCGACGTAGACGTTGCCGGGACCGGTGATCACGTCCACCGGCGGGCAGTCCTCGGTCCCGTACGCCGCCATCGCGATCGCCTGAGCGCCCCCGACGGCGTAGACCTCGTCGATGCCGAGCAGTGCGCAGGCGCCCAGGACGGCGGGGTGCGGCAGGCCGCCGTACGCCTTCTGCGGCGGGCTCATCACGGCGATGGACCGGACGCCGGCGACCTGGGCAGGCACGACGTTCATCACCACGCTGGAGGGATAGGCGACCAGTCCACCCGGCACGTAGAGCCCGACCCGGCCGACCGGGAGGTAGCGCTCGGTGACGGTCGCGCCGGGGGCGAGCGTCGTCGTGTGCTCGGGCAGCCGCTGTGCCTCGTGCACCACGCGGCAGCGGCGGATGCACTCCTCGAGCGCCGCCCGTAGGCCGGGCTGGAGGTCGTCCAGCTGCTGGCCGGCCGCGACGACGGCCTCGATCGGCACCCGCAGCGCCCCGAGCTCGATGCCGTCGATCCGGGCCGTCGCGTCCCGTACGGCTGCGGAACCTCTGGCCCTGACGTCCTCGAGGATCGGCCGGACGATCTCCGCCGCGTCCTCGACGTTGACGGCGGCGCGGGGCAGCAGCGCCGCCACGTCGAGGGGGCCGAGGCCGCGGCGACCACGCAGGTCGAGAGAGGAGATCACGCCCGGGAGCCTACCGGCGAGCCCTCCCGGCGAGCAGCGGGTATCGCCGTCAACGCCTGCGGCGCCGCCCGGGCCCTAGGGTGGTGCGGTGGCCACCGACCTGCCGCTG
Source organism: Frankiales bacterium (assembly GCA_033851655.1). Classification (GTDB taxonomy): domain Bacteria; phylum Actinomycetota; class Actinomycetes; order JAWWOL01; family JAWWOL01; genus JAWWOL01. The sequence continues at coordinate 3,182 of JAWWOM010000165.1, read as the reverse complement.
TTCCCGCTCGGCGCCGTCCTGCTGCCCGGCTTCGAGCTGCCACTGCACGTCTTCGAGCCACGCTACCGACGCCTGGTCGAGGACCTGATCGCGCTGCCGGCCGGGCAGCCCCGACGCTTCGGCGTCATCGCGATCCGGCAAGGCCACGAGGTCGGCGCCGAGGCCGCTCGTGACCTGCACGCCGTCGGTTGCGTGGCGGAGGTGAGCGAGATCACCGCGCTGCCGGACGGGCGCTACCTGGTGCAGAGCACCGGGCTGATCAGGTTCCGGGTGCGCTCCGTCGATCGCGAGGCGGCGCCCTACCTGGTCGCCTCGGTCGAGCTGCTGCCGGAGCCGGCCGGGGCCGATGCGGTCGAGCTGGCGGCCGCAGTGCTGACCGGCTTCGACGGCTATGCGGACGTGCTCACCGAGCTCGGGGTCGAGGTCCGCGAGCCGCGGTCGCTGCCCACCGACCCGGTCGCCCTGTCGTACGCGGTCGCCGGGTCGATGGTGCTCGACCTGAACGACCGGCAGCGGCTGCTCGAGTGCGACGACGCCGGTCGCAGGCTGGCAGCGGAGCGGGTGCTGCTGCGCCGGGAGACGGCCCTGATCGACGCGCTCGGCTCGGTGCCGGCCGACGACCTGCTCCGCACCACGCCGCTGTCGGCCAACTAGAGCGAGCGGCCGGTCAGGTCTCGGGGACCGGCGGCCCGGCCGGCGCGGGCCAGCTCTCGGCTGCCGCCGGGACCGCTTCGACCGTGTGCTTGGCCGGCCAGGTGACGGCGTACAGCAGACCGTGCACGGCGACGGCGGCCACCGCCCAGCCGACCAGGACCACCCGGGCACCCAGGTCGGCGGCGAGCCGGGCCTTGGTGTTGTCCGGCTTGAGCGCCAGCTGGATCGGCTGCAGCCCTCCGGTCCAGGCGTGCCCGATCCGCCAGGCCAGCCAGCCCGCCATCAGGCCGCCGATCGCCAACCCCAGCGTGGCGCCGATCTCGGCTCGTTTGGCGGTGAAGAACACCACGAGCCCGGACAGCAGGCCGGCCGCACCCGTGATCAGCAGGAACCACCCGTCGCCGCGCACCAGCGGCTTGGCGTCGCCCACGACCAGGTTGAGCTGGTGGCCGCCGACGGAGTACTGGGGGTGCGGAGCGGCGTGTCCCCAGATCAAGCCGATCGGCAGGGCCACCAGCTCGAGCGCCACGATGATGACCGCGGCGACGACGACGTCGTGGCGCCAGCTGCGACTGGTCTGCGCCTCGGTCTCTGGCGGCTGTCCGTACGGAGTCGGCGCGGTCGGCATGCTCACCTGTCCATCCAATCACCACGCGTCACCGGCGCACCGCCTTGCCGAACGCCCACGCCGCCAGCACGAGCGCCGCCACCGCAACAGCGGCGCAGACCCCGAGGTCCCTGGCGATCAGCCAGCCGTCCGGGTGGTGGGCGTAGGCCGCTGCCATCCCGTCTGCCGCATAGGTCGACGGCACCACCGCTCGCAACGCCTGGACCAGCGCCGGCAGCCGGTGTGCCGTCACCAGGTCGAGGAAGATCACCGCGGACATGCCCAGCTGGCCGGCGACCGTCGCCAGCTCCGGCTTTGGGGCGAGCAGGCCGATCGCAGCCCCCACCCCGGCCAGCGAGGCGCCTGCCAGCACGACGACCGGGGGAAGCAGTGCCAGCGGCGCCCACGGCAGGTCGTACATCAGCCCGCCTGCAACTGCGGTGACGACAGTGCCGGGAACGGCGAAGGTCGCGTACGAGGCGGCGGTGGCGAGGACCACGACGCCCGGCGGCACCGGCAGGGCGGCGTAGTAGTCCAGCCCGCCGTTGGCCTTGAGCGCGCCGAAGCGCTGCGCCAGCAGGTTGAGCCCGACGAACGCGACGACCAGGACGGTGGCGCCGGACACGATCTGGGCGCCGGCGCTGCCCCTGCCGCCGACCACCCGCAGCAGGACCAGGATGCCGATGCTCTGGAAGGCGGCGACGAACAGCAGCGGGAGCCGGACCACCTTGGTACGGGCGAGCTGCCCCGCGTAGACGGCGCCGAAGGCGGCCGGCCAGGTCGGGCTGTGCCGCTGCTGACGGACCGTCACGACGGGCGCCTGGACAGCCAGCCCATGGCTGCTCATGCCCGCTCGAGGTCCCGGGCTGCCCCACCGAGGGTGAGGTAGACGTCCTCGAGCGACGGGGTCGCGAGGGTGAAGTCGTCGAGCGCCTGGAACGCGGGACCCCCGGTGAGCCGGCCGAGTGCCTCGCGAGCATCGGAGGCAGCCATCCGGGTGGTCCAGCGCCGGCCGGTCATCGTGGCGTGCGCGGCCAGCATCGCCACGGTCGGGTCGTCCATCGGCGGGTCCTGACGCCAGACCAGGTCCAGCCGGACCTCGTCGCTGACCAGCGCCTTGAGCCGGCCAGGCGTGTCGTCGGCGATGACCCGGCCCCGGTCGAGCACCGCCACCCGGTCCAGCACCGTCTCTGCCTCGAGCACGTTGTGGGTGACCAGGACGACCGTCGTCCCCTGGCGCTTGCGCCGGTGCAGCGCGTCCCAGACCGCCCGCCGGGCCTGCGGGTCGAGGCCGGTCGTCGGCTCGTCGAGTACGAGCACCGGCCGCTCGCCGACCAGCGCAACGGCGACACCGGCCAGCCGGCGTTGCCCGCCGGAGAGCTTGACCAGCGGACGGTCGGCGATCGGACCCAGCCCGAGCTCGTCGACCAGGCTGTCGGTCGCCTGTCGTGCTCGCCGCTTGTCCAGGCCGCGCAACCGGCCCGTCGTGTCGACGGCGACCCGTACGGACAGCTCGTCCAGCGCCGGCTCGGTCTGCGCGAGGTAGGCAACCTGCCGGGACACGAGGTCGGGCCGCCCGGTCACGTTCTGGCCGAACAGGCGCACCGTTCCGGTGTCCGGGGTGAGCAGACCGATCAGCTGGCGGACCAGCGAGGTCTTGCCCGCACCATTGGGTCCGAGCAGCCCGAAGACCAGACCGGGGGCGATCTCCAGGTCGATGTTGTCGCTCGCGACCACGGCCGGCCTGGCGTTCTTGCCGGTGCGACCGGGATAGCTGCGGACCAGCCCGCGCACGGCGAAGCAGGGCGTCGCAGTCGCGGTCATCAGGCCTCAGGATGTGGTCGGGACGAAACGAGGTGGCACACCAGCGTCCCCGACCGACCTGCGTACCCGCAAACCGGCCCCCAGCGCAGTCTCAGAA
>JAWWOM010000160.1:0-16228 GCA_033851655.1 Frankiales bacterium | reverse complement strand
TGGGTGCTGTGGACCGACTACTTCAAGCCGCCGCACTTCGAGAAGTACCCCGAGCTGCACAACCTGTTCAACGAGGCCACCAAGCTCGCCGGCGCCTCGGGTGCCAAGGGCAGCGTCGACGCCGACGTGGTCGAGCAGCTGCTGGGCAAGATCTCCGAGATCGACAAGATCTTCTGGGAGACCAAGGCGGCCTGACCGCCCTCGACCCTCTGCCCGGCATCGCACCCCCGTGCGGTGTCGGGCAGTTCCCCGTCCCCCTACGGAGGCAGGTCCGCATGATCCGGCCGATCCAGCCAGCTGACGTCCCCGTCACGGTTGCCCTGGTGCACGAGCTCGCCGAGTACGAGCGCGAACCGCAGAGCTGCCGGCTGACCGAGGAGCAGCTGACAGCGGCACTGTTCTGCGAGGCGCCGGCACTGTTCGGCCTGGTCGCCGAGGACGACAGTGGCGAGGTCGTGGGGACAGCACTGTGGTTCCTGAACTTCTCCACCTGGCGCGGCGTGCACGGCATCTACCTCGAGGACCTGTACGTCCGCCCCGCCGCCCGCCGCGGCGGCCACGGCAGGGCACTGCTGCGTGAGCTGGCGCTGATCGCCGACTCCCGCGGCTACGACCGCCTCGACTGGGCGGTCCTGGACTGGAACACGCAGGCGCACGCGTTCTACCGCTCCCTCGGGGCCGAACCGACCGAGGAGTGGACCGGCTGGCGGTTGCACGGCGGGGCGCTGAGCGCGTTCGCCGGCACCTGACCCGGACAGCCGGGGGGCGGGCCGTTCGACATCCCTGAGCTGCCTGAGATCGGCCGCAAAGATCGGTGAGCGCCAGGTGTCATCGGCGGCCAACGACGGTACTTTAAGAACGCCCGGTGGCTCAGCCTCCGGGTGCGAGGGCATGCGCGCTGGCCCTGGCGCTCTTCCGACACGACGCAGTGCAGGAGGCTTCCTTTGGCCCTCGATCGGCCATCAAAGCTCGACGGCGACACGATCGCCGCCCCCGCTGACAGCACGGCTGCGCGAGACGTCGTCAGCGTCAGCCTGCCCGCCGTCGGGGCCTATCTCTCCCTGCTGCGTACGGCGACCGCCGGGCTGGCCGCCCGCCTCGACTTCACCCTCGACGACATCGAGGACCTGCGGATCGCGGTCGACGAAGCCTGCGCGATGCTGCTCGCCCAGGCTGCCCCGGCAGCCACGCTGGACTGCACCTTCGAGCTGTTCCCGGCCATGATGAGGGTCTCGGTCAGCGTGGTGACCACGGACGGCCTCGAGCCCTCGCGCGACACCTTCGCCTGGACGGTGCTGTCCGCACTGGCCGGGGCAGTCGACAGCAGCGTCGATGCCGACAACAGGGTGACCATCGAGCTGCAGAAGCAGCGCCCGACCTACGGTGACCTTTCATGATCGGGACCACCACAGAACCCGGGTCCGAGGACCTCACCGTGACCCCGGCAGGGGACGCGACGGTGGCCGACGACGCGATCCCCACGCCGGCCGAGTCGCCAGACCTGGTCCCCGAGGCGACCGAGATCGCCGAGGCGGCGGAGATCACGCCACCACCGACCGAGCAGAGCGAGCGGACCCGGCACGACCGGGCGCACGCCCGCGAGCTGTTCGCAGAGCTGGCCACGCTGGCCGAGGACGACCCGGCCAAGGCGCGCGCCCGCGACGAGCTGGTCGAGATGCACCTGCCGCTGGTGGAGTACCTCGCCCGCCGGTTCCGCAACAGGGGCGAGCCGCTCGACGACCTGGTCCAGGTCGCGACGATCGGCCTGATCAAGTCGGTGGACCGGTTCGACCTCGAGCGCGGCGTCGAGTTCTCCACCTATGCCACCCCGACCATCGTCGGCGAGATCAAGCGGCACTTCCGCGACAAGGGCTGGGCGATCCGGGTCCCGCGGCGGCTCCAGGAGCTCAAGCTGCTGCTGACCAAGGCGACCAGCGAGCTGTCCCAGAAGAACGGCCGCTCCCCCACCGTCGCGGAGCTGGCAGCCCATCTCCAGCTGAGCGAGGAGGAGGTGCTCGAGGGCCTCGAGTCGGCCAACGCCTACTCGGCGGTCTCCCTCGACGCCCCGGACGGCGCGGACGACGACTCGCCGTCGGTCTCGGACAGCTTGGGCATCGAGGATGAGGCGCTCGAGGGCGTCGAGTACCGCGAGTCACTCAAGCCGTTGCTGGAAAAGCTGCCGCCGCGCGAGAAGAAGATCCTGCTGCTGCGGTTCTTCGGCAACATGACCCAGTCCCAGATCGCGACCGAGCTCGGCATCTCCCAGATGCACGTCTCGCGGCTGCTGGCGCGCACCCTGGCCCAGCTCCGGCAGGGTCTGCTCGTCGACGAGTAGACCCAAAGCGGCTTGCCTACTCGTCCCCGTCGCCGGTGACGATCCGCCGCCCGGCCGGGCTGAACAGCGCCACCACCACGACCAGGCCGGAGAGACCGACCACGGCCGCGTACAGCCAGCGATGTGCCTGCGCGAGTCCCCATGCCACCGGCAGGCAGATCAGCTCGAGCAACAGCAACGGCGAGTAGGCGCCGCGGCTGCCGGCGGCGAGGGACCGGCCGAGCCAGGTCCAGAGCGCTCCGGCGAGCAGGCCGAGCCCGAACAGGAGCTCCGTCTGTGCCAGGCCGTGGTGCTGCTGGTGCCGGCCCAGCGCGTAGATGCCGAACCCGAGGCACACCAGGGCAAGTGCCACGCCCTGGGCCTGCACCAGCCACGACACCCGGGCGAGCTGGCGACGGTCGGCGGCGTGGGCACTGTCGCTGGTGACGGTGTCATTCACGGTACGGAGACTATCCGTACACCGCCAGGTAAGATCCGTTCATGAGAGCGGTGCTCGTCGTCAACCCCAAGGCCACGGCGACGACGGCTCGCGCCCGCGACGTCCTGGCCCGCGCCCTCGCCAGCGACCTCAAGCTCGACGTGGTCGAGACCACGCACCGGGGGCACGCCTCCCAGATCGCCGCCGACGCCGCCCGTGACGGGCTCGACCTGGTCGTGACGCTCGGCGGCGACGGCACCGTCAACGAGGCCGTCAACGGGCTGATGACCGCGGCGCCCGACCAGCGGCCGGCTTTCGCCCTGGTGCCCGGCGGCTCGGCCAACGTCTTCGCTCGCGGCCTCGGTCAGCCGGCGGACCCGGTCGAGGCCACCAGCACCCTGCTCGAGGCGCTGCGCACCGGGCGGAGCCGCCGGATCGGGCTGGGCGCGGTCAACGGACGCTACTTCTCCTTCTGCGCCGGCATCGGCTACGACGCCGAGGTGACCTCACGGGTCGAGAGCAGGCGCCAGGACGGCGCCATGTCGACGCCCCGCCTGTACGTCCGCACCGCCCTCCGGCACCTGTACGACGGCAGCACCCGGGCCGATCTGAGGACCGACCTCGGCGATGAGGACCAGCTGCACGGCCTCCAGATGGTCGTGGTCTCCAACACGTCGCCGTGGACCTACTGGGGCTCGCGGCCGCTGCGGCCGTCACCCGAGGCGAGCTTCGACACCGGACTCGACCTGTTCGCGATGCGCAAGATGAGGCTGATCCCGACCCTGCGGGTGCTCGCCCAGATGGCCAGCAACGACGGCCCGGGACCCCGCGGCCGTACGGTCGCGCGGCGCCATGACCTCTCCTCGCTCGTGCTGACCGCGTCCGCTCCGGCAGCACTCGAGGTCGACGGCGACTACGTAGGCGAGTTCGACCGGTTCGAGCTGACCAGCGTGCCGGACGCGCTGACCGTCATCTCCTGACCGGCAGCGCCCGGAGCGCTCCCCGAGACAAAATCGTGACCTAGGCCACACAGGGTAGAAATTCGCCGCAAGGCCGACTAGCGTGGCCTTCGAACAGCAACAAGGGGGGGTCCGGCTCCGCCGGGCCCCACTGCTCTGCCCGGGCTCGTGAAATGCTTCACAAGCACGGGGAAGGTTCCCGAGGGGCCCGCAAACCGGCACTACCCCGCACGACAGCGACGGGCTCACCCAGCGCCCGTCACTTATTCGAGGAGTTGGCCGTACATGGACTGGCGCCACGCCGCTGCTTGCCGCGACGAAGACCCTGAGCTGTTCTTCCCGATCGGCAACACCGGTCCGGCCTTGTCGCAGATCGAGGACGCCCGTGCGATCTGCCAGCGCTGTTCGGTCGTCGAGGACTGCCTGACCTGGGCGCTCGAGAGTGGCCAGGACGCCGGCGTCTGGGGCGGCCTGTCCGAGGACGAGCGCCGCGCCCTCAAGCGCCGTTCGCGCACGGCAGTCCACAGCAGCTGAGCTGACCAGCTGGCCCACCACCGTCCGGGCCGCTGCAAACGTCCGGACGGTGCCGGTCAGACCCTGGCCGGCAACGGCAGGTCCAGCACCGCCTCGGTGCCGCCGCCGTCACGGGCCCGCAACGTGATCGAACCGGCGAGCTCGCCGACCACCAGGGTCCGTACGATCTGCAGTCCCAACCGCGGGGACGCCTCCAGGTCGAAGCCCTCCGGCAGGCCGCCGCCGTCGTCGCCGATGACCACCAGCAACCGGCTCGGCGGCTCCAGGTCCGCCGACCGCGCCGGCTTACCGGCGATGACGCTCGCGGCCACGTGGATCACCCCGCCGCCGGCACCGAGGCCGTGCTCGACGGCATTCTGCAGCAGCTCCGTCATGACCAGCGCCAGCGGGGTCGCGATCTGCGCGGGCAGCACGCCGAAGCTGCCGCTCCGCCGGTGGGCGACCGGCGCCTCAGGAATCGCGACGTCGGCGACCATCGCCAGGATCTGGTCGGCGATGGCGTCGAAGTCGGCGACCTCGTCGTGCGCGAAGGAGAGCGTCTCGTGCACCAGCGCGATCGAGCTGACCCGCCGTACGGACTCCTCCAGGGCCGCCCGCGCCTCCGGCGACCCGAGCCGGCGGGCCTGCAGCCGCAGCAGCGCCGCAACCGTCTGCAGGTTGTTCTTGACCCGGTGGTGGATCTCGCGGATGGTGGCGTCCTTGCTGAGCAGCTGCTTGTCCCGCAGCCGCAGCTCGCTGACGTCGCGGACCAGCACGATGGCGCCACTGCGCTGACCGGCCGGCAGCAGCGGGATCGCCCGCACCTGGACCACCGCGTCCTCCGCCGCGAACTCGCGCTCCCGCGGGCTCCTGCCTTCGAGCGCCGCGGCCACCGGCTCGTCGAGCGGACCCTCCTCCCGTACGAGGTCGGCGGTCAGCGCGCCGAGGTGTGCGCCCATCAGGTCGCCGGTGAGCCCCAGCCGACGGTAGGCGGACAGGGCGTTGGGGCTGGCGAAGATCACCGTGCCCTCGGTGTCGAGGCGGATCAGCCCGTCGCCGACGCGGGGAGCGGCACTGAGCTCGGGATTGGCGTTGCGGAGCGGGAACCGGCCCTCGGCGACCATCTGGGCGAGCTCGGCCGCGCTCTGCAGATAGGCGATCTCGAGCCGGCTCGGTGCCCGCGCGGTGGACAGGTTGGTGTGCCTGGCGACGACGGCGATGACTCGTTCACCGCGGCGTACGGGGATCGTCTCCTCACGGATCGGGACGCCCTCACGCCACTCCGGGTCGCCCTCGCGGCAGATCCGGCCCTCGGCGAACGCGGCATCGATCAGGGGTCGGCGGCCGGCGTGCACGACCCGGCCGACCACGTCGTCCTGGAAGGACGTCGGGCCGGTGGTCGGGCGCATCTGGGCCACGGCGAGGAAGTCCGGTGCCTCCCCCAGCTCGGTGCGCATCGGGGCGTAGAGCAGCAGGTCGGCGAACGACAGGTCGGCGATCAGCTGCCACTCCGCCAGCAGCAGGTGCAGCCAGGCCAGGTCGTCCTCGTCGAGGTCGGTCCGGCTGCGGAGCATGTCCGAGAATCTCGCCACGGCACCAGCCTACGGGTGACGGCCGGTCCGACCCGACATGGGAGACTGCGCCGGTGACCATCGACACCGGAACCCGTACCGCCGCATTGATCTCCCGCGACCTGGCGAGCGTCTGGCACCCGTTCACCCAGCACTCGCTGTGGCCGGGTGACGAGCCGCTGGTGATCGAGCGCGGCGAGGGGATGTACCTCGTCGACAGCGACGGCCGCCGCTACCTCGACGGGGTGTCCTCGCTGTGGGTCACGGTGCACGGGCACGGCGAGCCGGCGATCGACGACGCGGTACGGGACCAGCTCGGCCGGCTGGCCCACTCGACGTTCCTCGGGCTGACTCACGAGCCGGGCATCGAGCTGGCGGAGAGGCTGCTGGCCTCGGCGCCCGCCGGTCTGGCCAAGGTCTTCTATGCAGGCGACGGTGCGTCCGCGGTCGAGGCCGCATTGAAGATGGCCTACCAGGCCGCGGCCCAGCGTGGGGAGCACCGGCCGCTGTTCGTCAGCGTCGCCGAGGGCTACCACGGGGACACCCTGGGCGCGGTGAGTGTCGGCGGCATCTCCTTGTTCCACGCGACCTACCGGCCGATCCTGCTGGAGACCCGCCAGGTCTCCTCCCCCGGGCTGCCGGTCGGCTCAGCCGCGCGAGCGCTGGAGGTCGTGGCCGAGCTGCGCGCCCTGCTGGAACGCGAAGGCTCGTCGGTGTCAGCGGTCATCGTCGAGCCGATGGTCCAGGCGGCGGCGGGGATGCTGACCCACGACATCGCCTTCCTGCAAGGCGTACGGGCGCTGTGCGACGAGTTCGGCGCACTGATGATCGCCGACGAGGTGGCCACCGGCGTCGGCCGTACCGGCACCATGTGGGCCGTCGAGCACGCCTCCGTCGCCCCTGACCTGCTCACCTGCGGCAAGGGCCTGACCGCCGGCTACCTGCCACTGTCCGCCGTCCTGGCGACATCTGCTGTGTACGAGGCATTCCTGGGCCGGCCGGAGCAGGGGCGCACGTTCTTCCACGGGCACACCTACACCGCCAACCCGCTTGCCTGCGCCGCGGCGATCGCCAACCTCGAGCTGATGGGCTTTCGAAAGACTGTGGCTGCTGCTGCCGCGACCGGGCTGGCGCTCGGGAATGCTCTGGAACCGCTTGCTCAAGAATCAGGGGTTCTCGAGATCCGCCGGATCGGCACGATGACCGGCATCGAGATCGGCCCGTTCGACCCCGCGTTGCGGGCCGGCATGCAGGTCTGCCGCAAGGCCCGCGAACGCGGTGTCATCGTCCGGCCGCTGGGTGACGTCATCGTGCTGATGCCACCGCTGGCGATCGGTGCCGAGGACCTCGCGCTGCTCGTCGACGTGGTGAGTGACTCGGTGCGCGAGGTGCTGGCGGAGCTCGGGTGACCTCAGATCCCTTGGCCTGGTTGGACTCTCGGGCCGCTTCCCGCAGAACCGAGGGGTTGCGTCGTTCGCTATCACCGCGACCACCCGGCCCGGACGGGCTGCTCGACCTGGCGAGCAACGACTACCTGGGGCTGGCACGGCATCCCCTCGTGGTCCAGGGCGGCTGCGATGCCCTGGCCAGGTGGGGCGCGGGATCGACCGGGTCCCGGCTGGTGACCGGGTCGACCGCCTTGCACGAGTCCTTCGAGGCGTCTTTGGCTGCCCACATGGGCTTTCCAGCTGCGCTCACCTTCTCCTCCGGCTATCTGGCCAACCTCGCTGCCGTGACGTCGTTGGCTTCTGCTGGGGACCTGGTCGTGTCGGATGCCGGCAACCACGCCTCGGTCATCGACTCCTGCCGGCTGTCCCGGGCGCGGGTCGTGGTGACGCCGCACCGATCTGTTTCCGCTGTGGCGCAAGCACTTTCCTCCCGTACGGAACCGCGTGCGCTGGTCGTCACCGATGCCGTGTTCTCGGTCGACGGCGACCTGGCTCCGCTGGCGGAGCTGGTGCAGGTGTGCCGCTCGTACGGGGCCGTGCTGGTCGTCGACGAGGCGCACTCCCTTGGCGTCGTCGGCGATCTCGGCCGAGGCGCAACCTTCGCCGCAGGTCTCGCGGGCTCGCCGGACGTGGTACTGACGGCGACCTTGTCCAAGGCGCTCGGCAGTCAGGGTGGAGCGGTGGTGGGCAGCCAACGGGTCATCGACCACCTCATCGACGCAGCTCGGTCGTTCATCTTCGACACCGGCCTGGCTCCAGCCTGTGTCGGTGCCGCCGACGCAGCACTTGCCCTGATAGCCAGGGATTCTGGGTTGTCAGCGGCCGCCGTGGCCAAGGCCGCACTCCTGGCCTCCTACGCCCGCGAGCTCGGCATGCAGACCTCGAGCCCTGCGGCGGCCGTGGTGCCCGTTGTCATCGGCGAGCCCTCCGCGGCGCTGGCAGCCCAGGCCGTCTGCGCGCAGCACGGGGTGCGGGTCGGCTGCTTCCGGCCGCCGTCCGTGCCGGACGGTCGCTCGCGGCTGCGACTGACGGCGCGGGCCGATCTCAACGACGACCAGCTGGCGACCGTACGGTCCGCCCTGGGTGCCGTGCGCGACCGGCTCGGCTGAGCTTTCTTCTCCTGCGCGGTCAGCGTGGCGATGCCCTCGGAGCAGGTCGACCGTGCGGTGTCCCAGCAGGAGCGGGCCGGCGCCGCGCAGCCGAGTCTGCCCGCCTGACCGCTAGCGTGTCGGCAGGTCGACGGGTGCCTGCGCCAGGTGGGCATCGAGGCGACGTCGCAGACCGATGGCCGAGGGGGCGACCGCCACGAAGAGGGACCCGCCGCCGGCAAGGGACATCGTCGCGGCGTCGCGGTCGGGTGGGCGCAGGTCGTCGCCGTGTCCGATCCGCAGCAGTGAGCCCATCGCCCGCCCCGGGCCGAGCACGGAGCTGCCGTGGGTCACGGGGTCCCCGCCGCACAGCTCAGAACCCGTGCGCAGCAAGGGAATCTCGCCCCGGACGACGTCGATGCGGGTGCTCGCGGAGCCTCCCGTCTCGCCGTGGCGGCCCAGCACGATCTCCTCCCGCCACACCAGCCTGGCGTCGGCCGCCAGACTGATGTCGGTCACCAGCTCGACCGCCGCGTGGTCGGCGACGACCACCGGCTCGAGCAGCAGCTCCAACGAGGCGCCGTTGCCAACGGTTGCCCGCATCACGATCCGGGCCACGCCGCCGGTCGCAGACGGCAGCACCAGCGTGGACGCGACAGCGCGCAGCCGCAACGAGCAGCCGTCCGGCACCTCGATCGACAGCTCGAGATCGTCGCCGCCCAGGGGACCCGCAGCCCCCTGGGCCAGGTGGATCGCGTCATCGGCCGGGCGCAGCACGATCGGCAGGTCGCTGCGCAGAACCGTTGCCGAGTACGGGCCGCCGGGGCCGGCGACGATGCGGGCGCGTGCCTTCACCCGACCCGCGTCCAGTCGGCGACCCGTTGGAGCACCCACGCCGACACGTCGGGTGTCGATGGCTGCTCACGCAGCGACGAGAAGATGACCGGCGCCTCACCGCGTACCGCCTTGGCGTCACGGTCCATCACGGACAGGTCGGCGCCGACCATCGGGGCCAGGTCGGTCTTGTTGATGACGAGCAGGTCGGCGCCGGTGACACCCGGGCCTCCCTTGCGCGGCACCTTGTCCCCGCCCGCGACGTCGACCACGAAGATCTGGTGGTCGACCAGCCCCTTGCTGAACGTGGCGGTCAGGTTGTCACCGCCGCTCTCGACCAGGACCAGGTCCAACGGCGCAAACCTCGCCTCGAGGTCCTCGACGGCGTCCAGGTTAGCGGTGATGTCGTCCCGGATGGCGGTGTGTGGGCAGCAGCCGGTGCGGACGGCGGAGATGCGTTCCTCGGCGAGAACGCCTGCCCTGCGCAGGAACTCGGCATCCTCGGTCGTGTAGATGTCGTTGGTGACGACGGCCAGCGCCAGCCGGTCGGCCAGGGCCCGGCACAGGGCGGCCACCAACGCGGTCTTGCCCGAGCCGACCGGTCCACCGATGCCGATGCGCAACGGCCGCCGTACGCCGTGCGTCAGTGCGGGTGCCGCCGCCCGGCCCTCGTCCTGGGCACCGTGCACGTGGGGCTCGTCCTGGGAGTGCTCGCCCAGGCCCTTTGGAAGGTCATGGTCATGAGGCAAAGAGACTCATCTCCCGGTCGTCGTGCCGCTCGGCGAGGACGTCGAGCAGCGGGCCCGTGCTGGCCGGCAGCAAGGCGAGCTGCCGGAGGTCGGTGTGTGCGTAGCCGGCTGCCATCGAGGCGATGCGGTCGATCTCGGTGCTCAGCTCGGCCAGCATGCCGGCGACCTCGATCGGGTCGAGGCCGAGCAGCCGGACGCCTGCCGACGCCGCCCCGGTCGCGAGGCTGTGTAGGCAGCCGAGCGCAGCATCGGCAGGTGACAGCCCGGCGGCGTAGGCCACCGCACCCTGGACGAGGGGCAACGGCGGCCGGTCGGTGAAGTCCGCAAGGGTCTCGAGCGCCGCCGACGGCCAGACCCTCCGGCCGGTGCGCAACAGTGCCCGGCCCTGTGCCGCCGCGGCAGTCCGTACCGCGGCGGACGGCGTGCGTGCGGCGAACTCCGCGCACAACAGCTCCCAGTGACCGGGTTGGGAGCAGGAGACTGCTGCCAGCGCAGCAGAGGTCAGCCCCGGACCGGGCAGCACCCCACGGACGAACAGGCCGACGTCGGCGACGGTGCGGACCCGGCCGTCGGCAATCGCCTGCTCGAGGCCGCCGGAGTGCGCGTGCCCGCCGGAGGGCAACCGACCGTCGGCGAGCAGGAGCAGGGCGGCCTTCATCAGAAGAGGAAGTAGCGCTGGGCCATGGGAACGACGGTCAGCGGGGCGCCCTCGACCACCTCGCCGTCGATCCGTACGGTGAACGTGTCCGGCTCGACCTCGATCCGGGGCAGCGCGTCGTTGTTGACCATGTCGGCCTTGGTACGGCGCCGGACGTCGGCGACCGGTGCCAGCCGGCGGGCGACGGAGAGCCGGTCGGAGAGACCGTCCTCGATCGCCATCGGGGCGACGAAGAAGACCGAGGTCGAGGCGGCGGCCGAAGGCGACGCACCCCACATCGGACGCGGGAAAACCGGCTGTGGCGTGGGGATCGAGGCATTGGCGTCCCCCATCGCCGCCCACGCGATGAAGCCGCCCTTGAGAACGACGTGCGGCCGCACCCCGAAGAACGCGGGTTCCCACAGCACCAGGTCGGCCAGCTTGCCCTCCTCGACCGATCCCACCTCGCCCTCGAGTCCGTGCGCGACGGCGGGGCAGATCGTGTACTTGGCGACGTAGCGCTTGGCCCGCTCGTTGTCGTTGTGCGTGTCACCGGGCGCAAGACCTCGCCGCTGCTTCATCGAGTGGGCGGTCTGCCAGGTCCGGATGATGACCTCGCCCACCCGGCCCATCGCCTGACTGTCCGAGCCGATCATCGAGATCGCGCCCATGTCGTGGAGCACATCCTCAGCCGCGATCGTGGATGGTCGGATGCGGCTCTCCGCAAACGCGAGATCCTCTGGTACGGAGGGGTTCAGGTGGTGGCACACCATGAGCATGTCGAGATGCTCGGCGAGCGTGTTGACGGTGTGCGGCCGGGTCGGGTTGGTCGAGGACGGCAGGACGTTCCGGGCCCCCGCGACGGTGATGATGTCCGGGGCGTGACCACCGCCGGCGCCCTCGGTGTGATAGGCGTGGATGCCCCGGCCGGCGATGGCCGCGAGGGTGTCCTCGACGAAGCCGGCCTCGTTCAGGGTGTCGGTGTGGATCGCGACCTGGAGCCCCGTTCGGTCGGCGACCCTGAGGCTCGCATCGATGACCGCGGGAGTCGTACCCCAGTCCTCGTGCAGCTTGAAGCCCGAGGCACCGCCGAGGATCTGCTCCATCATGGAGGCCTCGGAGACGGTGTTCCCCTTGCCCAGCAACGCCACGTTGATCGGCAGGCCGTCCATGGCCTCGAACATCCGGGCGAGGTACCACGGGCCTGGCGTGATGGTCGTGGCCTTGGTGCCCTCGGCAGGGCCGGTGCCGCCGGCGATCCAGGTGGTGACCCCGGAGCCGAGCGCCTCGTCGACCTGCTGGGGCGCGATCAGGTGCACGTGACAGTCGATCGCGCCGGCGGTGAGGATGCGGCCGTTGCCGGCGATCACCTCGGTCGACGGCCCGATCACCAGCCGGGGGTCGACGCCGTCCATCGTGTCGGGGTTGCCGGCTTTGCCGAGGCCGACGATGCGGCCGCCGCGGATGCCGACGTCGGCCTTGATGACGCCCCAGTGGTCGAGCACGACCGCGCCGGTGATCACCGTGTCGAGCGCCCCCTCGGCCCGGGTGGCCCGGCTCTGCCCCATCGACTCGCGGATGACCTTGCCACCACCGAAGACGACCTCGTCCCCGCCGTGTGGGCCACGACTGCGGTCCTCGGTCACCTCGATGAACAGGTCGGTGTCGGCCAGCCGGATCCGGTCGCCCGTCGTCGGGCCGAACAACGCCGCGTAGCGGGAGCGGGTCAGGTCATGCGCCATTGCTGTCTCCGTCTGTCCTGGCGTCCAGAGGCCCGGCCGACTCCGGGCGCAGCCCGGGAATCACGCGTGCGCCGCCGATCCGTACCAGCTGCACCTCGCGTTCGATGCCTGGCTCGAACCGGACCGCCGTGCCCGCCGGGATGTCCAGTCGCATGCCCCACGCGGCGTCCCGGTCGAACCGCAGTGCCGGGTTGCAGGCCGCAAGGTGGTAGTGCGAGCCGACCTGGATCGGCCGATCGCCGGTGTTGACCACCTCCACGGTGACCGTTGGCAGGTCGACGTTGCCGGTCACCGTGCCCTCGGGGGTGATGACCTCGCCGGGGATCACGGGATCGGCCGGTGCAGCGTGACCAGCTTGGTGCCATCGGGGAAGGTCGCCTCCACCTGCACCGACTCGATCATCTCGGGGATGCCCGGCATCACCTGCTCGCGTGAGAGCACGTGGCGCCCGGTCTCCATCAGCTCGATCACCGGGCGACCGTCGCGTGCCGCCTCGAGCACGAACGAGGTCAGCAAGGCGACCGCCTCGGGGTAGTTGAGGAGCACCCCGCGCGCCTTGCGGTCGCGGGCGACCATGGCCGCCACGTGCACCAGCAGCCTGTCCTGTTCGTGGGGGGTCAGCAGCACGACGGCGCTCCTCCAGGTCGACTCGAGCAGTGCTCTCGGGCGGGACCGACGCTAGAAGCGCCCGATGTCAGGCACGTTACGACGATGTGCCGCTGGACGACACTCACGCTCGGTCCTCAGGCAGGGCTGCCCGCGTGTGCCGGCTGGTGCGTTCGCCCGGCGGCCGGACTGCGTTCAGGCTAGCCAGTTCGCGCTGCCAGCTGACGAAGACCTGCTGTCAGTGGCTCTGAGGGGGTGGGAGTGAGCAGCCAAGCTGTGCGTCCGCGGGCGCAGTGGCGCGCGCGGCGCAAGCTCGCCTGGTCCATCCGCGTGGCCACCGTGGTGGTGCCCTTCGCTGCGGCCACGTCCTGCATGGTCCTGCTGTCGCGCGCCCTCCCCCGGCCGGCGGCGGCGGCGGGCAGGGTCGCCTGGTACGTGCTGCTCCTGTGCGTGAGCTGGCTCGTCGCCCGCGTGGTGAGCAAGGCGGTCGACCGGTCGCTGCCACTGGCCGCCCTGCTGGAGATGTCACTCACCTTCCCGGAGAACGCGCCCTCCCGGCTCGGGATCGCGCAGCGCGGCAGCAGCCGGTCCGCCCTGGCCCAGCTCACCGTCGCTCCGCCGGACGAAACGGCCCAGGCGGCCGCCGAGCGCATCCTGCGCCTGCTCACCGCGCTCTCGGCGCACGACCGGTTCACCCGCGGCCACGCGGAGCGGGTACGGGCCTACGCAGATCTCATCGCGGAACGGCTCGAGATGACGGCGGCTGACCGGGACCGGCTGCGGTGGGCAGCACTGCTGCATGACATCGGCAAGCTCGAGGTCCCGGCACAGCTGCTCGGAAAGCCGGGGAAGCCGACCGCCGCCGAGTGGAACGTGCTGCGCCGGCATCCGGCGGCCGGTGCTGCCATCGCTGCCCCACTGCTCGCGTGGCTCTCGCCGATGGACCGGGTGATCGTCGAGCACCACGAGCGTTGGGACGGAAGCGGATACCCGGCCGGCCTGCGCGAACAGGACATCAGCTTCGGTGCGCGAGTCGTGTGCGTCGCGGACTGCTTCGAGGCGATGACGGCGGCCCGCCCGTACAGCCGCCCGATGCGGCGCGAGGCGGCACTGCGCGAGCTGGTCGTCTGCGCCGGATCGCAGTTCGACCCCGAGGTCGTACGGGCGCTGCTTACGGTCCCCCACCGCCGGCTGGGCTTGGCGATGGGCCCGGCGGCCTGGCTCGCCGGTCTGCCCCTGGCCGGGCAGAGCTCGATGACCGTCGTCCGGGTCGCCGCCGGGCACGCGGGCACGATGACGGTCGGGGCGACCGCCGTCGTGGTCGCCGCGGTCGGTCCCACGTCACTCCTCGGAGCGGTACCCGCCTTGGCCGACCCGGCGTCGACGCCGGCGGCGGCACCGGCCACCCACGCCGCGCCCGGGACCACCAGGCCCCGTACACCTCGAGCGCCGCGGCCGGCCGCCTCCTTGCCGGAGCACCACCGCGGGCTCGCCGCGCCCGCCACCCCTGGGAGCTCGCCGACGTCGACCAAGGTGCCTTGGAGGGCACCGACCGCTGCCCCACGGAGCCGAGCGACCCCGATGCCTCCGGTGCGGACCGCCACGCCCACCGCCAGGCCGGACCCCACGGTCGGGCCGGCGCGAACACCAGGACCGACCCAGAAACCAGGACCGAGCCCGAAGCCGATCCCCAAGGCTGCGAAAACGCCGAAGTCGACGGCCACACCGAAGCCGACGAAGACGCCCAAGCCGACCCAGAAAGCGACCGGCAAGGCACAACCAACCCCCGCGCCGAAGCCCACCAAGACGGCCAAGCCAGTGAAGAGCCAGCAGTCCCAGGCACCGAAAGCATCGGCGACGCCGAAACCCAACGGCAAGCCCTGAACCAGACGGCGCCGAGACGGCAGCAGGCCCTCGCCAGCGCTTCCTGTCGCTGACGCCCCTTCCGTGACGCAGCGATCCGGCCTAACCTCCGGCTGGTGACGCCGCGTCCCGCGGCCTGGTTTGGGAGGTACTTCATGTGGTCCTGGCAGTCTCGATACAGTGCTCGCGCGCTCGTGGCCGCGTCCCTGATGGCGGCGAGCGTCGGTTCTCTCGCCGCACCTGGGTTGCTGCCGGCTGCGGCGCACGCCTCGACGTCACCCGTGATCACGAGTGACACCCATCCGTACGCTCCGGCAGACGAGGGGCCGGACCTGCCCGCACCGCGCTCCAACGCTCCGTCGCACGTGCCGGCCGCCCATGTCCCCCAGGTGACCGGGCTCCCCGTGACCAGTAGCGTCGGCAGCCGCGCCGTCGACGGGCTCACCATGCGGGACCAGCGCAGCTCCGAGGGTGGCAACGCGTTCAGCCTCGAGCCGCCGGACCAGGGGCTGTGCGTCGGTACGAGCGAGATCATCGAGGGTGTCAACAACGTCTTCGCCACCTATGCGAAGTCGGGCGGCGCGCTCACGTCCGGCCCCGCCGCCTACGACCCGTTCTGGAACAACGGCACCCCGGAGGTCACGAAGGATGCCGGCGGCCACGCAACGAGCTACGGCCCGTTCGTCTCGGACCCGAAGTGCTACTTCGACCCAGGAGTCGGCCGGTTCTACATGACGGAGCTGCAGATGAGCGTGGACCCGGCGACCGGTGCCTTTACCGGCAAGGGCTACGTCAACGTCGCCGTCAGTCGCACCTCCACGCCAGGCACGGCCGCGGCGGACTGGTACCTCTACCGCCTGGACGTGAGCAACGACGGCACCGGCGGGACGCCGTCGCACACGGGTTGCCCCTGCTTCGGTGACCAGCCGTTGATCGGTGCCGACCGCTACGGCTTCTACGTCTCGACCAACGAGTTCTCGATCGCGGGCAGCGCGTTCAACGGGGCCCAGCTGTACGCCTTCGACAAGACCGCCCTCGCTGCGGGCACGATGAAGGTGCAGCGGCTGGAGTCCAACGCTCCGGCGCTGGCCGAGGGCCCCGCCTACAGCGTGCAGCCCGCGACGTCGCCGACCGCCGCCGACTGGTCCGGTGCGGCCAACGGCACCGAGTTCCTCTCCTCGGCGCTCGACTTCGCCGGCAAGCTCGAGAACCGCATCGCCGTCTGGGCGATCAGCAACACGGCGAGCCTCGCCACCGCGAAGCCCGCCGTCACCCTGACCAGTCACATCCTGAGCAGTGAGGTCTACGGCCAGCCGCCGAAGGCAAAGCAGAAGGCCGGCCCGATCCCGCTCGGCAACGCGGTGAAGGCCAAGGAGAACCTGCTCGACACGAACGACGACCGGATGAACCAGGCGGTCTACGCCAACGGACGTCTCTACAGCGGCCTCAACACCGTGGTGAAGAC
>JAWWOM010000102.1:0-3130 GCA_033851655.1 Frankiales bacterium | reverse complement strand
CCACCGGCGGGGCACGGCATAGCGGTACGCACGCGGCGGCATCGTCTGATGGAACGAGGTGTCGAAGACGGCGACGTGCCGGAGCTCCGGCAGCGCCTTCATCGCCGCCCGGATGCCCAGCAGGTTGTCCGGGTTGTGCAGCGGCGCCATCGACGCCAGGTCCTGGATGCCGTCGATCACCTGGCCGTCGATGAGCACCGACGCGGGGAACCGGACGCCACCCTGGACGACGCGGTGGCCGACGCCGCCGAGGGCCTGGTCCCGTACCAGCTCGATCGCCTTGGCCACGGCGTCCTCCGGGGTCAGGTCAGGACTGTCGATGTCCTGCCAGTCGCTGCTGCCCTGCCGGGTCCGGATCCGCGCGTCGGGGCCGCCGAGCCGCTCGGCCAGGCCGGAGCTCGACGTCTCCCCGGAGCCGGGGTCGACGACGGCCCACTTGACGGAGGAGCTGCCACAGTTGAGGACGAGCACGGAGTACGAGGGCACGGCCCCGACCCTACGTCCCTGTTGAGCCGTCCCGCGCCGATCTTGGACATCTGACCCATCCAACCGGCGGTGAACGGGCAGGAAGTCCGAGATCGACGCGATGCTCACTGTGGACAACCGCCGAGCCTGATCGCGGAACTGCGGCAGTCTGCCCGGATGACCCGCCGCGACCTGCCGCCGACGCTGTTGAGCGGTGAGCCGTTCCTGGTGAGCGACGCCATCGCGCTGGGGGTCCCGTACAAGGTGCTCCGGGGGAGCCGGTTCCGCCGGGTCTGCCGGGACGTCTACGTTGCGTCCGCCGCTCCGGACACTGAGCGACTGCGCCTCGAAACCGTGCGCCTCGTGCTGCCGGAGGGCGCGGTGGTCAGCGGCACCTCGGCCGCGTGGCTGCTGGGGGTGGACATCCTCCGCAAGGACGACCTGCTCGAGGTCACTCTGCCGCGCGGAGTGACGATCGGGACCCGGCGGACGTTGCGCCCGCTGCAGGCGGACCTGCCTACCGAGGACGTCGTGTTCCGACGTGGCTTGCCCGTGACCCGGCCGCTGCGTACCGCGTTCGACCTCGCCCGACGGCCGGACCGGGTCGAGGCCGTGGTCGCCGTCGACGCCTTCTGGCGAAAGGGGACGGTTCGTCCGGAGAGGCTTGCGGAGTACGCGGCTGCGCACGTGGGCTGGCGCGGAGTCCGGCGGATCCCGGGCATCCTGGGCCTGGCCGACCGTGGGGCGGAGAGCGCGATGGCGAGCCGGCTACGGATGCTGCTCACCCTCCGTGCGGGACTGCCGATGCCCGAGACCCAGATCCGGGTGCCGCGGGCTGATGGGAGCACGGCGGCCCGGTTGGACATGGGCTACCGGGACCGCCGGCTCGGGATCGAGTTCGACGGGCAGATCCACGGCGAGGCGCGGGTACGGATCCGGGACCACCGGCGACACAACGAGCTGCAGGCGCTGCAGTGGACCACCTTGCGCTACTCGGGCGAGGACTACTACCTGCGGCCCGGCACGATCATCGCGGAGGTGCTGACCGAGTACCGGCGGCGGAGCTGACTGCCCTGGTCAACGATCTTGGACGTCCTGCCCGTACAACGGGCTGTCGATGGGCAGGACGTCCAAGATCGGCGCGAACGGGGGCGTTGGGAGGTGGGAGGTGGGGTCAGCGGCCGAGGCCGTCGATCCGGGTCATCTGCTCCTCGGTCAGCTCGAACCCGGTGACGTCGGCGTTGGACACGATCCGGTCGGCCCGTGCCGACTTGGGGATCACGACGATGCCGTGCTGGACGTGCCAGCGGACGATCACCTGGGGCACCGTACGGCCGAGGTCCGCGGCGATCGAGACCAGCGTCGGGTCGTCCAGCGGCCCGGACCGGAACGGGCTGTAGCCCTCGAGCACCACGCCGCGCTCCTGGTGCCCGGTGAACGTCTTGTGGTCGTAGAGGAACGGGCCCCACTTGATCTGGTTGACCGCCGGGGTGACGCCGGTGGCCGAGGTCAGCTCGTCGATCTGCTCCAGCGAGTAGTTGCTCACCCCGATCGCGGCGGCCAGCCCGTCCTCGCGCGCCCGGACCAGCTCGCGCCACATGGAGACCCCCGCGCCGCCGGGCGGCCAGTGGATCAGCCACAGGTCGACCTGGTCCACGCCCAGGGCGGACAGGCTCTCGGTCAGCGTCCGCCGCTCCCGTCCGCCGTGGTCCGGCGGCAGCTTGGTCGTGACGAACACCTCGGTACGGGGGACGCCCGACTCGCGCAGCGCCGCCCCGACCTCGGCCTCGTTGCCGTACCCGGTCGCGGTGTCGATGTGCCGGTATCCCGCGGCGAGGGCAGCGGCGGTCGAGTCGTGAGCGGACGAACCGCTGAGCTGCCAGGTGCCGAAGCCGAGCAGTGGGATGGCGCCGCCGCCGGTCAGGGGTGCACTGCCGAGGTCGGAGATCGTGGTCATGCAGGAGCCTCCAGGTCAGGGAATGGAACGGCTTGAGGTGCGTTGGGACAGAAAGTTGAGTCGAGCACACTCAAGCCCGGTTGACGGTTTGCGGCCGCCGACGCAGGATGAGTCCGTACCACTCAACTTCGCAGCTCAACCGCATTCACCATCAATAGCAGGAGGCTCCCATGGCACGAGCGGTCGGTATCGACCTCGGCACCACCAACTCCGTCGTCACCGTCCTCGAAGGCGGCGAGCCATCGGTCATCGCCAACGCCGAGGGCGCCCGGACGACCCCCTCCGTGGTCGCGTTCGCCAAGAACGGCGAGGTGCTCGTCGGCGAGGTCGCCAAGCGGCAGGCCGTGACCAACCCCGACCGGACGATCCGCTCGGTCAAGCGGCACATGGGCACCGACTGGAAGATCACGCTCGACGGCAAGGACTTCACGCCCCAGCAGATCAGCGCGTTCATCCTGCAGAAGCTCAAGCGCGACGCCGAGGCCTACCTGGGTGAGGGCGTGACCGACGCGGTCATCACCGTGCCTGCCTACTTCGGCGACGCCGAGCGCCAGGCCACCAAGGAGGCCGGCGAGATCGCCGGCCTCACCGTCCTGCGCGTCGTCAACGAGCCGACCGCCGCCGCCCTCGCGTACGGGCTGGACAAGGGCGAGACCGAGCAGACCATCCTGGTCTTCGACCTCGGTGGCGGCACCTTCGACGTGTCCC
>JAWWOM010000088.1:0-5460 GCA_033851655.1 Frankiales bacterium | reverse complement strand
CGCCCGGCCCTGGGCACCGGGCTCCTCGGCGGCTACACGACCTTCAGCACGTACCTGGTCGAGACCGTGCTCCGCCTCGATCACGGGCACTCGGCCGTCGCGGCGATCTACCTCCTGCTGACGCTGGCCGGCGGCATCGCGGCGGCCGTCACCGGGCTCGCGGTCGGGCGCATCGGCGACCGGCCGTGACCGTACTGCTGGTGATGGTTGCCGGGGCGGCCGGGGCAGTCGCGCGATTTACCGGGGACGCCGCGATCCAGCGCAGGGGCGACGGCAGCTATCCCTGGGGAACCTTCTGCATCAACGTGGTTGGCTGCCTGCTGCTGGGGCTGATCACCGGCTGGTACGACCACCATGGCGGCCGGGTGCTCCGTGACGTTGCCGGAACCGGCTTCTGTGGCGCCTTCACCACGTTCTCGGCGTTCAGCATCGAGTCGATCCAGCTGCTCGAGGCGCGCCGCTACCTGACGGCTGCGCGCTACATCCTGACCAGCCTGGCGGCCGGGGGCATCGCGGCAGCCGCCGGCCTGGCGCTGGTCCGCTGACCAGGCAGACTGGATCCATGACGCTCGGGTCGGCAGGTCAGCGCGGCCGGTGGCGACTGGCCATGGTGCGGCGCGACGCGGAGCGCCGGCACCTCGAGGCACGGCACGCGCTCGCTCTGGCCCGGCACCGGCGCTCGATCCGGCGAGCCCGCGCCGCCACCACCGAGTTCGCCGTCGGTACGGTCGGCACAGGATTCCTCGTGGCCGTCACCTCCGGCATCACCGAGCTGCTGTGGTCGGTGGCCTGCGCGCTGTGCGTCCTCGAGACCGGGCTGTGGTCACGCCGGCTGGCCAGCCGGCGGAGGGTGCAGCCGCCGGCCGCACCCCGGCTGCCGCAGCCGATGCCCTCGCCGCCGCCGCGGAGCTCCGCAGCGTGGCCCGCCCTGCGCCGGCTCGAGACCGCCGTGACCGCCATCCGCAGGCTGGGGCCCGCGCTGCCGGCGGACCTGCTCGAGGCTGTGCAGCCATCGGTCGAGGCAGCGCGGAACGCCTACGACGTCGGCCGTGCCCAGGCCGCCCGGATCGCAGCGACGGAGGCCGCCATCGCGGTTGTCGCCGCAGCGGAGCAGGAGGCTCTGGAGCGGGTCCGCTGGCAGCTGCTCGAGGAGCTGGTCCACGCCGCCGAGGCGGTCGAGCACCTCCTGGCCAGCGTGACCCGGCTGATCGGGGCCCGATCGGGGTACGACGCGCGCGGACAGCTCTCCGCCGCCACCGCAGAGGTGGTCGCGCGGACCTACGGGCTGGCCGCGGCGGCGCTGACGACCGCCCACCTGGAGCCATGAGAGGGGAACATCGATGACCCAGATGCCCGTGGTCGGCACGGACAGCGGCGACTACTACTACTGCCTGACCCACCACGAGGTGGAGCGCGGGCAGGGCTGCCGGGCCGCCGACCGGATGGGCCCGTACCCCACCGCCGAGGCCGCCGCGACCTGGCAGGAGTCGGTCGAGGCACGCAACGAAGCGGCGGACGAATTGGATCGGGAGGACGAGGGTGACTGAGCCGTAACCTCCGTACGACGGCGTCGTTATGGAGGCGTGACCCCCTGCGTCCTCGAAGCACCCCGGACCTACCAGACCGTCAGCAGCAGCGGTGCGGCATGGACCGCCGAGCTCGGGACAGCGTGGACGGCGTCAGCCGCGCTGACCTCGCGGGTGACCGGCCCGAGCAGCCGCGCACACACCACCTGGGCAGCTCTCCGACCCGCCGGTGCCGTCGAGCCCGGACTTGCGCGGAAGGGGACCGAACCGGCTGCCGGGACGGTGCTGCGGTGACCAGCTCCGCCTGGGTCCTGGCCCTCACCGGCCTGGCTGGTCTGCTCCTCGTACGGGTGACCTGGCTCGCCGTAGGTGCGACGTCGGCGTCCCGCCACGTGCAGCGCCTCGAGCAGACCCTGGCGTCGCTGGCGGAGACGACGCACGACTGGATCTGGAGCACCGACCGCACCGGCCGGCTGACCTCCAGCAACGCGGGGAGCTACGCCCTGCTCGGCTACCCGCCCGACGACCTGATCGGCATGGAGGCCTACCAGCTCATCGACGCGGCGCACCGGGCCGAGTGGCGCGAGCGGGTGGGCGACCTGGGCCGGCTGGGCAAGGGCTGGTCCGACGTCACGCTGCACATGCGGCACCGGAGCGGCATGCTCGTCGACATGGAGTGCAGCGCCACCCCGATCCGCGGCAGAGACGGGCGCGTCGCCGGTTTCCAGGGCACCGCCCGACCGCTGCCCGCCGACCGGGCCCTGGCGTCGAGCCGGGCCCGGCAGCGCGACCGGATCGAGCGGGTGCTGACCGAGCAGTCGATCCGGATCGCCTTCCAGCCCATCGTGAGCCTGTCCACCGGTGCCATGGTGGGCGTCGAGGCGCTGGCCCGGTTCGACCAGGAGCCCTACCAGCCGCCGGACATCTGGTTGCGAGAGGCCGCAGAGGTCGGGCTGGACGTCAGCCTCGAGCTGCAGGCGCTCAAGGCCGCGTTGGACAACATCGCGATCCTCCCGGTCGGGCTCTACGTCTCGATCAACGCGTCGCCCCGGACGATCGCCGACCCGGCCTTCCTCGACCTGCTGCTCAGCCACGAGACCCCGCTCACCCGGCTGGTGCTCGAGATCACCGAGCACGAGTCGATCCCGGACTACCGGCCGCTGACCAACGCCCTGGGCTACGCCCGTTCCCTGGGGCTGCGGCTCGCGGTCGACGACGCCGGGTCCGGCTACGCCTCGTTCCGGCACATCCTCACCCTGCGTCCGGACTACATCAAGCTCGACCGTGACCTGACCGCCGGCATCGACACCGACGCCGCGCGCCGCGCCCTCGCCAGCGCCGTCGTGATGTTCGCGCTGGAGCTCGACGCGGTCGTGACCGCCGAGGGGGTCGAGACCGCCGGCGAGCTGGACACACTGTGCTCGTTGTCGGTCGACGCCGCCCAGGGCTACTACCTGGCCCGGCCGTCCACCGACGCGAACGAGTGGGCCCGGTGGGCTGGTCGGCGGCTGCGCCTGGTCGGCCGCGAGCCGCTCGCCCTGAGCGGCTTCGCCTGACGGTCACGGTTGCCCCATCGGCTGCGCCGCAAGGAACTGCGTCGCTACGCTGAGCTGGCCGTACCCGTCGATGTCCCTGACCACCCGGGGGAGGCACGTGGCCGACGCTGAGCTCGAGGCGCAACGGTCGCTTGCCCTGCTCGAGGCGCTGTTCACCGACGCGACCGTGGGCATCGGGGTGTTCGATGCGGAGCTGCGATACGTCAGAGCCAACGATGTCCTGCTCAAGATCATCGGCCTGCCACCCGACGCCCTGTACGGGATGACGCCCGCCGAGGCGCTGCCCGGCATCGGCGCGACTGTCGACACCTTCCAGCGTCAGGTCATGGACTCCGGCATCCCCCAGCGCGAGGTCGAGGTCTGGGGTTCGACGCCTGCCGACCCCGGGACCGAGCACTGCTTCTCCTGCTCCTACATCCCGCTGCACTCGAACACCGGGGCGCTCGTCGGTCTGGCCAGCGTCGTGCGCGACCTGACCGAGAGTCGCCTGGCCACCGCGGCCCTGGCGGCGGGACAGGAGCGGCTGGCGCTGCTCTCCCGGGTCGGTCAGATCGTGGGCTCGTCGCTGAGCACACGTGACACCCTCTCGGCGTTGGCGGCGATCACGGTTCCGCGGTTTGCCGACCACTGCATCGTCGACCTGCTCGACGAGCAACGGCAGGGGCTGCAACGGGTGGCGCTGGTCAACGCGCGCGAGCTCAGCGACACCGGTCACACCGCCTGGCGCGGCACCTCGGGTCCTGTGGACTACCCGCCTGCGCACCCGGTGTCGCTGGCCCTGCTGAGCGGGCGGCCACAGCTCATCAGGGAGGTTTCGCCGCAGGTGATCCAGACCGTGGCCCCGACCGCGGCCTCCCGTTCCTTCGCCTCCGCCATCGGCATCCGCAGCCTCATCACGCTCCCCCTGCTCAGCGGCAACCAGGTGCGGGGAGTGCTGTCGTTCGCGGTGTCGATCAGCGGCCGCTCGTACGACGACGCGGACCTTGCCCTGGCCGGCGAGATCGCCGGAAGGTTCTCGGTGGCGCTGGACAACGCGCGGGCGTACGAGAGCCAGCGGTTGGTCGCCCTGACCCTGCAGCGGAGCATGCTGCCCCAGCAGCTGCCGAGCGTCGAGGGGCTGACCGCGGAGTCGGTCTACCTGCCGGGCGGCGGTGACACCGAGGTAGGCGGCGACTGGTTCGACCTGATCCCGCTCTCGACCGGCCGTACCGGCATCGTCATCGGCGACGTGATGGGCAGGGGTGTCCATGCCGCCGCGGTGATGGGCCAGCTCCGGGCGGCCACCCGTGCGTTCGCCGTGCTCGACCTGGCACCGGCGACGGTGCTGCACCACCTCGACGAGCTCGTGCTCGAGCTCGACTCGGTCCAGCTCGTCACCTGCGTCTACGGCGT
Source organism: Frankiales bacterium (assembly GCA_033851655.1). Taxonomy (GTDB): domain Bacteria; phylum Actinomycetota; class Actinomycetes; order JAWWOL01; family JAWWOL01; genus JAWWOL01. The sequence goes on along the minus strand of JAWWOM010000088.1, from coordinate 986 downwards.
CTTCGACCCCGCGACCGCCACGTTGACGGTCGCGAACGCGGGCCACCTGCCGCCGTTGCTGCTCCGCGAGGGTCGGGCCGAGCGGCTGGACCTGGACAGCGGCACGCTGCTCGGGCTCGGTGACTCCCGGTTCGCGCAGCGCGACCTCGCGCTCTCGCCGGGCGATGCCCTGGTCCTCTACACGGACGGGCTGGTCGAGACCCGTGGGAGCGACCTCGATGACGGGATCGAGCGGCTGCGGCTCGCTCTTGCGGCCGACGCCCCGATCGGGGCGACCTGCGACGCCGTGCTGCGGGCACTGCTGGAGGGCGACGAGGAGTACGACGACGACGTCGCGATGCTGGTGCTGAGAGCGACCGGGCCCGTCCCCGGCCGGGAGCCGATCGAGCTCAGCCTGTCGGCCAGGATCGAGGCACCGGGTGAAGCCCGCGAGGTGGCACGGGCTGCCATTGCCCGGTGGGGACTCACCGCCGACACCGCCGACACCGTGGCGCTCGTGGTCAGTGAGCTGGTCACCAACGCCGTCCTGCACACGGGTAGCGCACCGACGCTGCGGATGCGGACGTCCGGCGGGACCGTCTATGTCGAGCTGTCCGACGACGACTCGCGGCCACCCCGGATGCGCGACCCGGACGATGACGATGACGGTGGACGCGGCCTGCACCTCGTCGAGGCGCTCTGCCGGCGCTGGAGCACGCGGACGACCCGTACCGGCAAGGTCGTCTGGTGCGAGATCGGCTGCTGACCAAGCAAATCCGCGGCCGCGTCGGAGGCCGCCGATAAAGATCTCCTCCGCACCTATTACGCCTATCAAAAGCGCTTTTGCTTGTTGACAAATGCGGAGAGCCGAGTCCATCGTGTGCCTCCTGGAGGCGGCGATGAGATATTTCCGCGTAGCCCTGGTGGTTTCCATGGTGGCCGGCTCGCTGGCCGTTGATTCTGCGGCGCTGGCACGGCCGTCGGGCGATCTTCACGGAAATGGAGAC
>JAWWOM010000064.1:0-5878 GCA_033851655.1 Frankiales bacterium | reverse complement strand
CGCGGGCCATCCCGGTGAGCACGATCGGGAAGTTCAGCCCGAAGGTGCCGACCACCCCGACCAGGCCGATCGTCCAGGCCAGGTGGGGCCGGGCGGCGACGTAGCGCAGGGTGTCCCGGAGCTGGCCCGGCTCGCGTGGCACCCGCGGAGCCGCGATCAGCTCGGAGCCGCGGATCCGCAGCAGCACCATGATCGGCAGCAGGAAGCAGACGGCGTTGGCGGCGAAGGCCCAGCCGGAGCCGACCGTGGAGATCAGCAGGCCGGCGATGCCGGGGCCGACCAGCCGGGTGGTCTGGAAGACGGCAGCGTTGAGGCCGATCGCGTTGCGGACGTACTCCGCCGGTACCAGCTCGTTGACGAACACCTGCCGCGCGGGGCTGTCGACCACGAAGATGCAGCCGCCGGCCAGCGTCAGCGCGTACACCTCCCACAGCTGCACCCGGCCGGAGATGGTCAGCACGGCGAGCAGGGCGGTGAAGACGCCGTTCGCCGCCTGCGTCGCGATGAGCAGCGACCGCTTGGGGAACCGGTCGGCGAGCGCTCCGCCGTACATGCCGAGCAGCAACATCGGCAGGAACTGCAACGCCATGGTCACGCCCACAGCTGCCGGGCTGCCGGTCAGCTCGAGCACCAGCCAGTCCTGGGCGATGCTCTGCATCCAGGTGCCGGTGTTGGTGATGCTCTGGCCGGCGGTGTAGAGGCGGAAGTTGCGGACCCTCATCGCCGAGAACATCTCGGCCACGCCGGTTGTCACGCAAAGCCTCCGTCCGCAGGTTCCTGGGTTTCCATCCTCGGTTGCCGGCGGGATATCGTGAAGGCCGATCGACTGACTTAACGTCATAGCGGAACGAGATAACAGTGCCGTACGACCCGGTCCAGCTCGAGACCTTCCTCGCCGTCGCGCAGACCCGCAGCTTCACCCAGGCCGCTGTCCGGCTCGGCATCCGGCAGCCGACGGTCAGCCAGCACGTGCGCAAGCTCGAGGAGGCGACCGGGCGGCACCTCGTGCTACGCGACACCCACTCGGTGTCGCTCACCGTCGACGGCGAGGCGATGATCGGCTTCGCCCGCAACATCCTGGCCTCGTACGGGCAGGCGGAGCGGTTCTTCTCCGGCGCCCAGCCCCGCGGGCGGCTCCGGCTGGGCATGTCCGACGACCTCGCGCTGACCCGGCTGCCGCAGATCCTGCGGGACTTCCGCAGGGACAACCCGCTGGTCGACCTCGACCTCACCGTCGACCAGAGCGGCACCCTGCACCGGCGGCTGGAGAACGACCGGCTCGACCTCTACCTCGGCAAGCGCCCGGTCGGCGACGAGCGCGGCCGGCTGGTGCAGCGCGAGCGGTTGGTCTGGGTCGGCAACGACAGCACCCGGCTGCAGCCCGACCGCCCGGTGCCGCTGGTCGTCTACCCGAGCCCCAGCATCAGCCGCAGCCACATGCAGGCGGCGCTGGAGTCGGCCAACCTGCCCTACCGCAGCGTCTGCCTCTGCCGCGGCGTCAACGGCCTGATCGCGGCGGTCGCGGCCGGCATCGGCATCTCGTCGATGGCGCGCAGCCTGGTGCCGGCCGACCTGAGCATCCTCGGCGCCCACCACCGGCTGCCCGAGCTGGGTCAGATCGACCTGGTGCTGCTGCACAATCCCCGTACGGCGGAGCGGCCTGCGGTGAGGGCGCTGACGTCGACCATCCTGGCGAGCGGGGCGCAGAAGCTGTCCCGCTAGATCCGGTCGCCGTCCATGCCCGCGTTCTCCGGCAGGACCAGCCCTGCCTCGGCGAGCTGGCGCAACCGTCGGCCCAGGTCCACGGTGGTCCAGCAGTCGCCCGGCACGGCATAGGCGGGCAGGCCCAGGGCGGTCGCCGCCTCCTCAGCACGGTCGTGCAGCGCGAGCTCGCAGGCCTTGAGGTGATGAGCCCGCTGCCACTCGGCCTTGGACCGGGTGAGCCGGTCGTGCTCCGCCATCAGCCGCCGCAGGTCCGCCGCAAGCTGCTCGATCGGCATCCCGAACGGCCGCGGTCCGCAGCGCCGCTCACGCAGCTGGTCGCCCCAGTGCACGATGGCGCTCATCATCTGCGGGCTGTACAGCGACGCTCCGGCTCCCCACACCAGGACGCCCAGGATCACCAGGAAACCCACGATCAGCGTCTCAGCCATGGCTCCTCCGCCTCATTGCGGAACCGCGTCACCGACGCTACGCCGACCCGCAGCAGGAGGGAAGTGCGTCCGCACTTGTGCGCGAGCCCGGGCAGTGGAAGCCTCCGGTTGTTGGTCGACTCCCTGCCCGGAAGGGACACCCATGTCCATCGACCCCAGCACCACCGCCGTCGTCCTGATCGAGTACCAGAACGACTTCACGACCGACGGCGGCGTCCTGCACCCAGCCGTGAGCGAAGTCATGGACAAGACCGAGATGCTCGCGAACACCCAGCGGGTGGTGGACAAGGCGCGCGCTTCGGGTGCGACGGTGATGCACGCGCCGATCACCTTCGCCGAGGGATACAACGAGCTCAGCAAGCACCCGTACGGGATCCTCAAGGGCGTCGTCGACGGCAACGCGTTCGTCAAAGGCTCGTGGGGGGCCGCGATCATCGACGAGCTGGCGCCGCAGGCCGGCGACATCGTCATCGAGGGCAAGCGCGGGCTCGACACGTTCGCCAGCACGAACCTCGACTTCATCCTGCGCAGCAAAGGCATCACCACGCTGGTGCTCGGCGGGTTCCTCACCAACTGTTGCGTCGAGTCGACGATGCGCACCGGGTACGAGAACGGCTACCAGGTCGTGACGCTGACCGACTGCGTCGCCGCCACCTCGTTGGAGGAGCACGACAACGCCCTGCGCTTCGACTACCCGATGTTCTCCAAGCCGATGACGTCAGCCGAGTTCATCGACGCCATCGGCTGAGGCCCGGGCCTGACGACGGCCGGATCCGTACGGCAACGGCGGGTCAGGGCATCCCCTCGTCGGCGATCAGCCACGGCTGGGTGTCAGCGTTGCGGACGAGCAGGTAGCCCCAGTCGGTCCTGCCGTTCTGCATCGACGACGCGTCCTTCTGGTGCAGGTTGAAGGTGGCGCCGACCCGCACCACGTGCGCGTACCCCGCCCCGAGCGACCCGCTGCCGGCGCCGCTCTCCGGGACGCTGTAGCCGACCTCGACGGCGGTGATGCTGCGCACGTTGGTGAACCAGCTGTCGACCTCGCTCGCCACGAGGTGCGCGTGCTCGGCCGTGAGCAGCCTGGTGGCGGTGGCGACGTCGTGGGCGTTCAGCGCCGCGAGGTAGGCGCGGACCACGTCCTGCGGCGAGGCGCCACCGGCGGGCGATGTGACAGTGCCAGGCGCGGCCGAGCCGGTCGGGGCCGGTGTCCCGGAGGCGCAACCGGTGGCGACAACGAGCGCGAAGGCGACCGGCAGGAGCAACGATCTTGCGGCCCGACGCATACGCGGCAGTCGTACGGGCAGACAGCGCGCGTTCCGGCTCGACCCGGGGACGGAACCTCCGGAGCACCCGGATTCGCAGCAGCCCCGGGGATTTCCTGGATGGAGAAGACAGTGGACCTCATAGCCACGACGACGGTGGGGAAGGACCCGGCGGTCGTCTATGCGTACTGGCGTCAATTCGATCAATTCCCCGAGTTCATGGCACACGTCGACGTTGTGCGCACGATCAGTGACACCCGCAGCCACTGGCAGGTTACAGCGCCATTCGGCCGGACGGTGGAGTGGGACGCCGAGATCACCGAGGACGTGCCCGGCCGGGTGCTGGCCTGGCGGTCGGTCGAAGGCGCCGACGTGGCGAACGCCGGCATGGTGCATTTCTCACCGGCACCCAGGGACCAGGGCACGGAGATCCGGGTGACCATCAGCTATGACCTCCCCGGTGGCAAGTTCGGCGAGGCGCTGGCGCGATGGGCGGGGGAGGACCCGCACCAGCAGCTCGACGACGACCTGCGCCGGTTCAAGCAGGTGATGGAGACGGGCGAGGTGGTCCGGTCCGAGGGCGCCCCGTGGGGCAAGCGGTCCCGGCAGGAGTTCCCGCAGCACCCGGCCCAGCCGCTGTCCGACGAGGAACTGATCGACCTGACCCACGCGGAGGTGCCGGCATGAGGGCCAACTGCTGGATGGGCGTCAACACGGTCGAGGTCCAGGACGTCCCCGACCCGAAGATCCTCAACCGTCGCGACGCCATCGTGAAGATCACCTCGACCGCCATCTGCGGCTCTGACCTGCACCTGCTGGACGGCTACGTGCCCACCATGCAGTCGGGCGACATCCTGGGCCACGAGTTCATGGGAGAGGTCGTCGAGGTCGGCGCCGGCGTCGACTCCGCGCGGCTCAGGGTCGGCGACCGGGTCGTGGTGCCGTTCCCGATCGCCTGCGGCGCCTGCGCCCAGTGCAGGCGCGGGCTGTACTCCACCTGCGAGAACAGCAATCCCAATGCCGGCCTGGCCGAGAAGATGTTCGGCCACCCCACCGCCGGCATCTTCGGCTACTCCCACCTCACCGGCGGATTCGCCGGAGGTCAGGCGGAGTACGCCAGGGTGCCGTTCGCGGACGTCGGGCCGCTGAAGATCGAGTCGGACCTCAGTGACGACCAGGTGCTGTTCCTCTCGGACATCCTGCCGACCGGCTACATGGGCGCTGAGATGTGCGACATCGAGCCGGGTGACACCGTGGCGGTCTGGGGCGCCGGCCCGGTCGGGCAGTTCGCGATGGACAGCGCGCGCCTTCTGGGCGCCGACCAGGTGATCGCGATCGACAGGGAACCGTACCGGCTCCGGCTGGCCGCGGACGCCGGGCACACCACGCTCAACTTCGAAGAGGTCGACGTCAGGTCGGAGCTGCTTGCCCTCACCGCCGGCCGCGGTCCGGACAGCTGCATCGATGCGGTGGGGATGGAGGCGACGCACGGCAGCTCGCACCTCAACACCTATGACCGGGTGAAGCAGGCGACCCGGCAGGAGAGCGACCGACCGCATGCGTTGCGCCAGGCGATCCTGTGCTGCCGCAGCGGGGGGACCGTCTCCGTGGTCGGCGTGTACGGCGGGTTCATCGACAAGTTCCCGGCCGGCGCCTGGATGAACCGGGCGTTGACCTTGAAGACCGGCCAGTGCCACGTCCACCGGTACATGAAGCCGCTGCTCGAGCGGATCGAGAAGGGCGAGATCGACCCGACCCGCGTCATCACGCACCGGCTGCCCCTGTCCGAGGCTCCGCACGGCTACGAGATCTTCAAGAACAAGGAGGAGGACTGCGAAAAGGTCATCCTCCAGCCTTGAGCCGGCTCTTTGTCACCGGACCCAACAAGGCGTCGACAAGGGCTTGCCCGACGAACTCGCCGTAGCGTTCGGGGGACCAGCCGCGCCCGATCACCATCAGCCCGTACAGCTCCGGCGAGCTGTAGGCCCACATGATCTCGGCGGCTTCCTCGACCGACAACCCCTGGCGCAGCTGGGTTTTGCCGGCGAGGGTGCGGGCCACCTGGGTCATCCGCTCCAGTCGGCCGGCGTCGAGGTCGGCCCGCAGTCCGGCCACCGCCGCGTCCGTCTCGGCGGCGGCCGCCAGCAGCAGCAGCAGCGGAGCGATCCGAGGTGCCACCTCGGTGGTGAGGGTGCCCAGCCCGCGCAGCATCCGGCGCGGGTCGGTCTCGGCGGCCTGCATCGCGTCCGAACGCTGCTCCGCCGGTACGGGCCCCGTACCGGCGAGGGCGTCCAGGCACATCGCGCGCAGCAGCCCGGGCTTGCCGCCGAAGGACGTGTAGATCGTGTCGGTTGACGTGCCGGCGGCCGCGGCGATCGAGGCGATGGTCGTCGCCGTGTAGCCCTCGGTGAGAAATCGCTGCCGCGCGGCAGCGATGATCCCCTCGCGGGTCAGTCGCGCCTG